>NZ_JBFTZS010000418.1:0-4059 GCF_056406675.1 Caulobacter sp. P1_B12_2
GGGATGGGCAACGCGACGACCGTCCCCGTGACGGCCAACGCGACGACCGCCCCCGCGACAACAATCAGAACCGCGACCGTTTCGACGGCCAGCCGGGTCAAGGCCAGGGTCAGGGCCAGAGCCGCCGCGACCGCTGGCGCGAACGCGACGACCGCCCGCGCGACGACAACCGTCCCCGTGAAGAGCGTCCCCGTGACGATCGCCCCCGTGACGATCGCCCTCGCGATGATCGTCCCCGCGATGACCGCCCGCGAGATGACCGTCCCCGCGACGATCGTCCGCGTGAAGAGCGCGCGCCGCGCGAAGACCGTTTCCGTGACGAGCGTCCTCGCGAAGACCGTCCGGTCGCTGTCGAAAGCGCCGAGGTCGCGCCGACCGAAGCCCGCCGCGAGCGTCCGCGCCGTGACCGCGCGCCGCGCGACCGCGATCCGATGGCCGTGATCGAGCCCCAGGCCACGCCGCTGACCAGCGAGACTCAGGCCTCGCCCCTGCTGCGCAGCCAGGACGGCGACGTCAGCCACGCCCCGGCCTTCCTGGGCCGCAAGTCGACCCGCGCCGAGGCCGCCGTCGACACTGGTCCGGTCTCGACCTCGTCGGTGCTGGCGGCCGACGCCGAAGCCGCTCCGGCCAAGCCCAAGCGTCGCCGCGCCCCGCGCAGCTTCGAAGGCGGCGCCGCCCCAGACTCCGACGAGGCGTAAGCGTCCTCGATAACAGGCCGTTCTTCAGTCATCCCCCGACCGCGTCGGGGGATGACGTCGTTTTGGGCCCGGCCCCATTGCGCTGACCGCCAAACCCCGCCTAGCCTCGCCTCAACAGATTAGGGGGCGACCATGCGCGGCACGACCAAGACCATCCTCATGACGGCGGCGGCGCTGTCGGCCCTGGCCCTGACCGGCGTCGCCAAGGCTCAGTCGGCGGATGAAGTCGCCTTCCGCGGGCTCTACAAGGAACTGGTCGAGATCAACACCACGGCATCGGAAGGCAGCTGCACGGCGGCCGCCCAGGCCATGGGCGCGCGGCTGAAGGCGGCGGGCTTTGCCGACAGCGATGTGCGCGTGGTGTTCCCCGACGAGCATCCCAAGGCCGGCGCCCTGTTGGCCACCCTGCACGGCAAGGACCCCAAGGCCGGCGCGATCCTGCTGATGGCCCACATCGACGTGGTCGAGGCCAAGCGCGAGGACTGGGAGCGCGATCCGTTCAAGCTGGTCGAGGAGAACGGCTTCTTCTACGCCCGCGGCGCCAGCGACGACAAAGCCATGGCGGCGATCTTCACCGACAGCCTGGTCCGCTACAAGCAGGAGGGCTTCAAGCCCAGGCGCGACCTCAAGCTGGCCTTGACCTGCGGCGAGGAGGGCGGCCAGTTCAACAGCGTGCCGTGGCTGCTGGAGAAGTACCCCGAGGCCATGAAGGCCGACTTCGCGCTGAACGAGGGCGACGACAGCCAACTGGACGAGAAGGGCCAGCCTCGCCTGCTGGGCATCCAGGTCGGCGAGAAGGTCTACATGGACTACAATCTCGAAGTGACCAACGCGGGCGGCCACTCGTCGCGGCCGGTCAAGGACAACGCGATCTACCACCTGGCGGACGGCCTGGCGCGGCTGGGGGCCTACGACTTCCCGATCGCCCTGAACGACGCCACCAAGGGGTATTACGAGCAGAACGCCAAGATCGAGCCCGACGCCGAGGTGGCCGGCGCCATGCGGGCCATGGTCAAGGATCCCGGCGACGCGGCCGCCGCCGCCATCCTGGCCCGCGACCCGGGCCGCAACAGCATGATGCGCACCACCTGCGTCGCCACCATGGTCGACGCCGGCCACGCGCCCAACGCCCTGCCGCAGCGCGCCAAGGCCAACGTCAATTGCCGCATCCTGCCGGGCAACGACCCCAAGGTCATCCGCGACCAGCTGGAGCAGATCGTCGCCGACCCGGCCATCAAGATCACTCTGTCGGCCGATCCCGATCCGGTCAGCCCGCCGCCGCCGCTGACGCCGCGGATCATGGCCCCGGCCACCAAGGTCGCCGCCAAGATCTGGCCGGGCGTGCCGTTCATCCCCGCCATGCTGACCGGCGCCACCGACGGCCGCTTCACCAACGCCGCCGGCGTGCCGACCTACGGCCTCTCGGGCCTGATGGCCGGCACGGACGGCGACCACATCCACGGCCTGAACGAGCGCATCCAGGTCAAGGCGCTGATGAGCGGCCGCCAGTTCCTCTACGAGGTGGTCAAGATCTATGCCCAGCAACCTTGACCCCTGACGCTCGCGCCGGCGATGGAGCAAAACACCATGGCGTATGGTGGGGGTGATGATGGCTGAGACGAATTGGTTCGCGATCCTGGCGTCTGGGATCACCGGTGCCGCGCTAACTCAAGTCGCGGTGTCAGTGCGCGACGCCTGGGTTCATCGATCCGAGGGCAAGGTCACGGCTCTGTTGATGGCGTTGACCCTCGAGGAATACGCCTCAAGGTGCGCGCATTTTCATTCTGAAAATCGCGAGTGGGATTATGGGACCGGACCCAACCATTCCGACGTACCCAAGCTGGCTGATTATCCCGATAAGACCAATTGGCGAGCATTGGGTGTCAAGTTGGCGTCGTCAGTTCTTCAGCTGCGCGTAAGCTATGTGAACGCCTCCATCCGTATCAGCTATCAGCAACCGTTTGGCGAACACAACGTCATTTCGGAAGCCGAGGAGATGTGCCTTGAGCTTGGCATAGAGGCTCTAAAAGCCGCCGCCTTATTGCGCAGCGACAAGCGGCTTCCGCCCATACCAGCGGATGGTGTGCGGGGGTATTTCGACAAAGCGAAAGCTGACCGCGATCAGCGCGACGCGGAATTTCGCGAGAAAATGAAGCACGACCCCAACTGGAAATCATTTGCCGCCAAGACTCCCGGCACTGAATAGCGTGGTTCACTCTGACGTTTCTGCATATCGCCATATACGAAGCTCTACGCCGACGGGAAGTGATCCTGAGTGTCGTCCCGGATCGGCGCCACGCGCTTGTCCGGGATGACAAGCTGAAAGGAGAGCCCTAGATCTGGCTCAACCTCGTCGGAGCTTCACCATGCGCTGCTTTTTGCCGCTAGCCTTCGCCGCCCTGGCGCTGTCGGCCTGCGCCTACAATCCCGAGCTGGGTCGTCAGCAGATGACCATCGTCGACGACTCCAGCCTGACCAAGGCCGGCGAGCAGGCGTGGAGCCAGGCTCTGGCCAAGAGCAATGTCAGTGCGGATCGCGCGGCCACCGCCCGCGTGCGCGCCGTGGGGCAGCGGGTGGTCGACGCCGCGGGCCTGGGCCAGCGGCCCTGGGACTACGCCGTCTTCGTGGATACGGCGCCCAACGCCTTCGTCCTGCCCGGCGGCCATGTCGGGGTCACCACGGGCCTGCTGAAGATCGTCGACAACGACGACCAGCTGGCCGCCGTGATTGGTCACGAGGCCGGCCACGTCGTCGCCCGCCACGCCGCCGAGCGGCAGTCGCAGAACCTGACCTCCAGCCTGGTCCTGGGCGTGCTGGGCGCGGCCTCCGGGTCGTCCGACGCGGCCAGGGCGATCTCCAGCTATGGAAGCGACGCGGCCCGGTACGGCTTCCTGCTGCCGTTCTCGCGCAAGCAGGAGCTGGAGGCCGACCGCCTGGGCGTCGACTTCATGCAGCGGGCCGGCTACCGCCCGCGCGAGGCGGTGGTCCTGTGGCTGCACATGCAGGCCCAGGGCGGCTCCAGCACCCCGCAATTCGCCTCGACCCACCCGTCGGACGCCTCGCGGATCGCGGCGTTGCAGGCCTATATTACCCAACGCGGGTGGTGAGCCTTGTGTGGCGTATCGGCCACACCTAAATGACCCCTTGAGGTCGCTCGTGCTCAGTAGAGGCGAGCGATCCACATCCGCCCATGGAGGGGATACCGCATGAAGATCGATCTCTATTCCGACCGCGCCAAGTCCGCGGTCCAGTCGGCCCAGAGTCTGGCCCTGGCCAAGGGGCACCAGCAACTGGGTCCTGAACATCTGCTGAAGGTCCTGCTCGAGGAGAAGGATGGCCTCAGCCGCGCCCTGATCCAGAG
>NZ_JBFTZS010000419.1:0-4029 GCF_056406675.1 Caulobacter sp. P1_B12_2
CTGAACGCCGTGAAGGACTCGCTGCAACGCGGCCAGTCGACCATCGACGTGGCCCTGGCCGCCGGCGACACCGTGACCGACCTGCTGGGCAAGATGAAGGAAAAGGCTCTGGCCGCTTCCGACACCTCGCTGAACACTTCGTCGTTCAACGCCCTGAAGTCCGACTTCAACAGCCTGCGCGACCAGATCACCAAGGCTGTCTCGAACGCCAAGTTCAATGGCGTCAGCATCGCCGACGGCTCGACCACCAAACTGGCTTTCCTGGCCAACTCGGACGGCTCGCAGTTCACCGTCAGCGCCAAGACGATCTCGCTGCTCGGCATCGGCCTCTCGGCCGCTGCGTCGTTCACCACGGCCGCCTCGGCCAAGACGATGATCGACACCGTCAGCAAGGCCCTGGGCACCGCGACCAACAAGCTGGCCTCGCTGGGCACCAGCTCGACCGGCCTGGACACCCACCTGACCTTCGTCGGCAAGCTGCAAGACAGCCTCGACGCCGGCGTGGGCAACCTGGTTGACGCCGATCTGGCCAAGGAAAGCGCCAAGCTGCAGTCGCTGCAAACCAAGCAGCAACTGGGCATCCAGGCGCTGTCGATCGCCAACCAGTCGACCGGTTCGATCCTCAGCCTGTTCCGTTAATCGGACCAAGCCCGAGTTCAGTAGCGTTAGTAAGCGTAAGAAGGGCGGGTCCTCGGACCCGCCCTTTTCTATTGGGGAACGGCCGGCGACAGGGTCTTGCCCATCCGCACCAGCGGCACCTCGACCCCGCTGGAGGTCGGCGCGGAGAACCGCTCGATCTGGTGATAGCCGCAAGCCCGATACAGCGGCTCGCCGGCCATGGTTCCGGCCAGTTCGCACCGCGCGAACCCCTCCCCCGCCGCCGCGGCCTCGCAGGCCTCCAGGACCAGCCGCCCCACGCCCTTCCGGACATGATCGGGGTGAGTGTACATCGCCCGCACCCTGGCCGCGTCGCGGGCCGGATCCAGGAGGGCGGCGTCGCGCCCGGCCGAGTGGTCGCCGCCGAACAGGGTGGCCCGCCGGCTCCAGCCGCCGCAGCCGGCCAAGACCCCGTCCTCCTCGACCACGAAATAGGTGCCGTCGGCGATGAGCTGGCTGTCCAGGCCCATGATATCGAACGAGGCCGCCACTTCGTCAGGCCCCAAAAACGGCCTGAGCAGCTCGCCGATCGACGCGTTCATCAGGTCGCGCAGGGCGGGCAGGTCCTCGGGGACGGCGAGACGAAGGGTCAGGGTCACGGGCGGCTTTCTCCGGCTCGCTCGAACTTGGCGACGCGCGGCGTTCCCGCCAAGACCGTCCGCCCAAGGAAACAAGGGTTTTCAGCTCTGCCTGAAAAAATCCCAATGACAACGTTGTCAAGCGTGGAGCACTACGCTATGAAGGTCTCAGCCCTTCTGGGCGTTTCCTCCTATGCGACTTTCGGCCGTCTTCTTCTCCTGAGAAGGCGGCCTTTCTTTTGCGCGCTGTCCAGGTCAGGCTCGCCGGCCGATCCGCGCGAACGCCCCGACCGCCCCCGCCGCGAACATGCCGGTGCGCCAGGCGCTCTCCCGATCCGGCGCCTCGCCCTGAGCGGCGATCCGGGCGTCGAAATCCATCACCTGCCATGTCCATTCGTCGTTGCCGGCATGGATCACCACGGCGTAGTCGCGCACCTGGATCTGGTCGAACGGCATTGGTCGGCTCCCTGCTCTGCCGAGACAGGTCTAGGCCGGCGCGGTCGCCGCATCGTGGCGCGGGTTTCCACGGGCGGCGGATGGACCGTGGAGTTTTCGTGCAGAGCCCTAGGCGGTGACGATCCGCCCGTCCTCGACCCTGACCGGCCACGACGACAGCCGCGCCCCGACGCAGGGGCCGCCGACGCAGGCGCCGGTCTCCGGCTCGAACAGCGCCCCATGCCAGGAGCAGGCGATCAGTCCACCGTCGTCGGTCAGGTAGCGGTCCAGCACCTGGGCCAGCGGCAGGCCGGCGTGCGGGCAGCGGTCGACATAGCCGAACGCCGCCTCGCCCCGGCGCACCACGAAGCCGTGGAAGCGCTTGTCGCCGATCTGCAGCACGTAGTTCCGCGCCCCGGGGTCGGCGATCTGGTCGAGCGGGCCCAGCTTGACGCCCGAAGGCGTGGTCCAGACCCGCCCGCCAACTACGGTTTCTGGGGCCGCCTCCGGCGCGGCTTCCGGCGCGGCCTCCTGGCTCAAATGCGCTCGACCGTCTGCTCGATGGCGCCGAAGATCGTGTGGCCCTTGGCGTCGCGCATCTCGATGCGGACCGTGTCGTCGCCCATCAGGAACTGCGTCTTGGCCGCGCCGCCCACGATGGTCTCTACCGTGCGCAGCTCGGCCAGGCACGAATAGCCCAGCCCGCCCTCGGCGATCGACTTGCCGGGACCACCGTCGGCGCCCCGGTTGCTGACGGTGCCCGACCCCACGATTGTACCCGCCGCCAGGGCGCGGGTCTTGGCGGCGTGGGCCACCAGGGCCCCGAAGTCGAAGGTCATGTCGACCCCGGCGTCGGCCTGGCCGAAGTCCTTGCCGTTCAGGGTGACCAGCAAGGCGCCGTGCAGCTTGCCGTCCTTCCAGGCGTCGCCCAGGGCGTCGACCGACACCGCGACGGGCGAGAAGGCGCTGGCCGGCTTGGACTGGACGAAGCCAAAACCCTTGGCCAGTTCGCCTGGGATCAGGTTGCGCAGGGAGACGTCGTTGACCAGCATGACCAGCGTGATGGCGGCCAGGGCCTCTTCGCGGGTCGCGCCCAGCGGCACATCGCCGACGATCACGGCCACCTCGCCCTCCAGATCGCAGCCCCAGGCGGCGTCGCGCAGTGGGATGGTGTCGCGCGGACCGAGGAACCCGTCCGAGGCGCCCTGGTACATCAGCGGGTCGGTCCAGAAGCTCTCGGGCATCTCGGCCCCACGCGCCTGCCGCACCAGTTGCACGTGGTTCACATAGGCGCTGCCGTCGACCCACTGGTACGCGCGGGGCAAGGGACTGGCCGCGTCGTGCTCGTGGAAACGTTCAAGCGGCACCCCGCCGTCCTCGACGCTGACGGCCAGCGCCTTGAGCATCGGCTCGCAGCGCTCCCAGTCGTCGAGGGCGGCTTGCAAGGTCGGGGCGATCGTGCCGGCGTCGGTGAACCAGGCCAGGTCGTTGGAGACCACCACCAGCCGGCCGTCGCGGCCGCCCTTCAGAGACGCGAGCTTCATGGGCGCTTCCTCTTGCTTCGTTGTTCGTTAGGGCAGCCGAGCTTTGGGGAAGCCCGTCCAGCACGCGTCATAGTCGGCCTGAAGCGCGGAAGTCTCCAGCGCGTATTTCGTGGGGCGGATCACCCAGCGGCTTTCGAACATGAAGGCCATGGTCCCGTCGATCTTGTGCGGCTTCAACTCGGCCTCGCTGGCGCCCTTGTGGCTGGCCACGTCAGGGCCGTGATCGCTCATGGCGTTGTGCAGGCTGGCCCCGCCGGGGCTGAAGCCGCCGGCCTTGGCGTCGTAGGCGCCGTGCACCAGACCCATGAACTCGCTCATCACGTTGCGGTGGAACCAGGGCGGGCGGAAGGTGTGCTCGGCCACCATCCAGCGCGGCGGGAAGATCACGAAATCGACATTGGCCGTGCCCGGGATCTCGCTGGGCGCGGTCAGCACGGTGAAGATCGACGGATCGGGATGGTCGAAGCTGACCGTGTTGATCGTGTTGAACCGCGCCAGGTCGTACTTGTAGGGGGCGAGGTCGCCGTGCCAGGCCACAACGTCCAGCGGGCTGTGGTCCCAGGTCCCCATCCACAGGCCGCCCTGGAACTTCTGGATCACCTGGGTCGGGCGGTCGGTGTCCTCGAAGGCGGCGACGGGGCTGAGGAAGTCGCGGCTGTTGGCCAGGCCGTTCGAGCCGATGGGGCCCAGGTCCGGCAGCTTGAACGCCGCGCCGTAGCTTTCGCAGACATAGCCCCGCGCCGGGCCTGCGATCTCGACGCGGAAGCGGACGCCGCGGGGGATCACCACGATCTCGCCGGGGGCCACATCCAGCC
>NZ_JBFTZS010000420.1:0-4024 GCF_056406675.1 Caulobacter sp. P1_B12_2
GCGTGGCCCTGGCCTCCAACCGACCGAACTTCCGGCTGATGGTCACCAAGGACACCGGCTTCGACGCCGAGACGACGCTGGACGAGCTGACCCAGCTGGTCCCCATCGATCCGGCCCGCCGTTCGCGCCTGCTCAAGGACCTGGCCCACGCCCCCAAGAAGGCCCCGGTGGCGGTGATGGAGGACATGACCTGGGAGGAGTTCTCGCGGATCAACATCCGCGCGCCGGAACTGCCCGGGGTCACCGCCGACATGGGCGAGGTGCGGGTCTATCCGTTCGGCGGCGCCTTCGCCCACGTGATCGGCTACGTGGCCAAGGTGTCGGACCGCGATCTGAAGAAGGCCGAGGCCGACCCGACCCAGGACCAGTCCCTGCTGCATCACCCGGGCTTCCGGATCGGCAAGCTGGGGGTCGAGAAGGCCTTCGACGTGCCCCTGCGCGGCCAGGCGGGCGCCAACAAGGCCGAGGTCGACGCCCAGGGCCGCACGGTGCGGCTGGACCCCGAGGGCGACATCCCGGCCAAGGCCGGCGCCGACATCCGCCTGACCCTGGACGCCGACATCCAGAACCGCGCCCTGGAGGTGATGGGCGACGAGAGCGGGGCGATCGTGGTCATGGATTGCCGCAACGGCGACCTGCTGGCCATGGCCTCGGCCCCCAGCTTCGACGCCAACCGCTTCGTGAAGGGCCTGTCGGGTCCGGAGTACCGGGCGCTGGCCGAGTACGAGCGCAAGCCGTTGCTGGACAAGGTGATGACCGGCACCTATCCGCCCGGCTCGACCTTCAAGCCGACCGTGGCCATGGCGGCGCTGACGGCGGGGGTGGACCCGACCGAGCGGGTGCTGTGCACCGGCGRCTGGGCGTTCGGCGGCCGGGTCTGGCACTGCCACAAGAAGGGCGGCCACGGGGTGCAGGACATGCACGCCGCCATCAAGAACAGCTGCGACGTCTATTTCTACCAGATGGCCCTGCGCATCGGCCCCGACCCGATCAGCGCCGCGGCCAAGGCCTTCGGTTATGGCGGCACCTTCGACATCGGCATTCCGGGCCAGAAGAAGGGCCTGGTCGGCTCGCGCGAATGGAAGAAGAAGGCCTTCAAGCGCGACCCGGTCTGGCATCCGGGCGACAGCGTGCCGTTCGGGATCGGCCAGGGCTATATCAACGTCAACGCCTTGCAGCTGGCCGTGATGACCGCGCGGCTGGCCAACGGGCGCAAGGCGCTCAATCCTCGCCTGGTGAAGTCCGTGGGCGGGGTCGAGCAGCCGCAGGGCGACGCCGTGCCCGACCTGCCGTTCAGCCAGGAGCACCTGGAGATCGTCCGGGCCGGCATGGCGGCGGTGGCCAACGACCCGACCGGCGGCGCCTTCAAGCAGAGCCAGCTGGGCCTGGGCGACGTGAAGATGGCCGGCAAGACCGGCACCGCCCAGGTGCGCCAGTACGCGGCCGGGGCCTCGCGCAGCAACCAGGGCATCGCCTGGCGGCTGAAGGACCACAACCTGTTCATCGCCTTCGCGCCCTACGACAACCCGCGCTACGCCCTGTCGGTGATCATCGAGCACGGCGGCCAGTTCGGCTCCAGCGCCGCCGCCCCGCGAGCGCGAGAGGTGATGCGCGTGGCCCTGTTGAAGGACCCGGAGATCCGGGCCCGGATCGAACGCCCCATGCCGCTGCCGGACGCGCCTGACGAGGGGGAAGGGGATGTGGGGGCGGGGGATGCGCCGGTGGCGCCGGTGGACCCGGAGGGCTAGGCGCCGCCCTTTGAACCGCTCATCCCGGCGAAGGCCGGGACCCAGATCCCAGGGCGGTGTGGCGGGTTGGAAGAGCTCGGCGCTTCTGGCGTCAGCCTCAAAGCCATTCCATCTGGGTCCCGGCCTTCGCCGGGATGAGCGGATTCTTTGGGGTTAGGTCTGAAGAAGGCGCTCCAGCACCTCCACCACCAGAGCGTGGTCCTCCACTTGCGGCAGGCCCGAGACGGTGATCGCGCCGATGCAGCCCAGGCCTTCCAGCGTCAGCGGAAAGCCGCCGCCGTGGGCCGCGTGGTCGCGGGGCGAGAGGCCGTAGCGCTGCTCCAGGGTCTCGCCCGAGGCTTTCAGCTTCAGGCCGACGGCCAGGGTGCTGGTCCCCAGGGTCAGGACCGTGTTGCGCTTGCGGCGCACCCAGTCGGCGTTGTCTGGACCCGCGCCGGGCAGGGCGGCGTGGAACAGCGGGCGCTCGCGCAGGCTGATGTCGATCGCCACCGGCGCGGCGCGGGCCAGGGCGGCGTCGCGCAGGGCGGTCCCCAGGGTCCAGGCGGTCTCCAGGGTGAAACGCTGGAAGACCAGGGCCTTTTCCTGCTCGGCGATGGCGGCCAGCAGCTCGGGGTTGGTCCCAATCTTCCTGTTCAAAGCGACAGCTCGCGGCCTTCGGCGGCGCTGCGGGCGGCCAGGTCGATCAGCGCCATCACCGCCAGGGCCTCCTCCGGCGGGGCCGGATTGGCGCCGTGGCCCGACAGGGCGTCGCGGATGGCGGCGTAATAGGCCAGGTAGTCGCCGGGCGCGCCCTCAACCACGCGGCTGACCGTGCCTTCGCCGTCAGGAACGGTCAGGGTCCCCGGACGCGGATCGACGCCCCAGCCTTGCGAGCCGGGGATGATCCCGGCCTTCAGGGCGTTCTCCTGCTCGTCCAGGCCCTCCTTGTGGAAGCTGCCCTGGGTCCCGTGCACGGCCAGGCGCAGGCGGGAGTCGATCGTCATCTGGCTGGCGTGCAGCAGCACCCGCAGGCGCGGATAGCGCAGCACCAAGTGGAAATAGTCCGGGGCCTGGCCGCCGTCCTTCTGGACCGCGAGGTCGGCATAGACCGCCTGGGGCGGACCGAACAGCTGCAGGGCCTGGTCGATCAGGTGCGGACCCAGGTCCAGCAGGGCGCCGGCCCCCGGCTTCTCGCGCCAGCGGTCGCGAACCAGCGGGCGGTGGCGGTCGAAATGGCTCTCGTACTGCACGATCTCGCCCAGTGACCCGTCGGCGATCAGGGCCTTGAGGGTGAGGAAGTCGCTGTCCCAGCGGCGGTTGTGGAAGATGCTCAGCAGCTTGCCGGCCCGCTGGGCGTGGTCGGCGACGGCGCGGGCCTCGTCCAGGGTGACCGCGAACGGCTTGTCGATCACCACGGCCTTGCCGGCGTCCAGGGCCGCGTGGGCCTGGCTGGCGTGCAGCGGGTCGGGGGTGGCGATCACCACCAGGTCGATCTCGGGGTCGGCCAGGGCGGCGGCGAGGTCGGGCGCGATCTTCACGCCCGGATGATCGGCCAGGACCTTGGCGGGGTCGCTGGAGACCACGGTGTGCAGCAGCAGGCCGGGCGTGGCGGCGATCAGCGGCGCGTGAAAGGCCTTGCCGACGAAGCCGTAGCCGACCAGGGCGACCTTGAAGGGGAGGGGGGAGGACATGTGAGTCTTATACCGTCTCTCCACGAAAAAGCCCCCGGTCTCGCGACCGGGGGCTGGTTCTTCAGGCGCTCATGACGGTCGCTAGACCTTCACGGGCTCCATCTTCGGGGTCAGCAGGTGGATGACCAGCAGGGCGACCAGATAGGCGCTGCCGGCGACCACGAAGATCGGCGTGTAGGTGCCGATCTTGTCGAGGACCTGGCCGATGTACTTGGAGAACACCATGCCGCCCACCGCGCCCAGCATGCCGCCGATGCCCACGACGGAGCCGACGGCTCCACGCGGGAACACGTCCGAGGGCAGGGTGTAGAGGTTGGCCGAGAAGCCCTGGTGAGCCGCCGTGGCGACACCGATGATCAGGACGGCGGTCCAAAGGTTGTCGACATTGGCCGCGAACATCACCGGCACGGCCAGCAGGGCGCAGATCAGCATCGTCGTCTTGCGGGCGGCGTTGATGCTCCAGCCCATCTTCATGAAGTTGGACGACAGCCAGCCGCCGCCGACGCTGCCGACGGCGGCGGCTGGCTGTCGTCCAACTTCATGAAGATGGGCTGGAGCATCAACGCCGCCCGCAAGACGACGATGCTGATCTGCGCCCTGCTGGCC
>NZ_JBFTZS010000421.1:0-4018 GCF_056406675.1 Caulobacter sp. P1_B12_2
TGGCCAGCCTGAGCGGTGCTCGGCTGGCCGATCCGGCTGACGGTCACCACCTGATCTCGCACGTCKCTCCGCTCGAGAGCGCCGGCGAGGGCGCCATCACCTTCCTTTCCGATCCCAAGCGCCTGGCCGACCTCGCCGGTCTAAGCGGCGTGGCTTGCTTCCTGCGGCCCGACCACGCGGCCCAGGCTCCGGCCGGCTGCCGGCTGCTGCTGACCAGCCATCCGCAGGCCGCGTGGGCCGCCGCCGCCGAACGGCTGCACGCACCGCGCCGTCACGACGGCTCGGTGCAGCACATCCACCCCGACAGCGAACTGGAAGACGGCGTCACGCCTTCTCCGGGCGTGATCATCGGGCAGGGGGCCAGGATCGGCCGCGGGACCTATCTGGCGCCCGGCGTGGTGATCGGGCCCGGCGTGGCCATCGGCCGAGACTGCCGGATCGGCGCCAACGCCGTGATCGGCTTCGCCCTGATCGGCGACCGGGTGTCGATTCATGCCGGAGCGGTGATCGGCGAAGCGGGATTCGGCGCGGCCGGCGGGTCCAAGGGCGTGGTCGACCTGCCGCAGCTGGGCCGCGTGATCCTGCAGGATGGGGTGACGATCGGCGCCAACAGCTGCGTGGATCGAGGCGCCTTCGGCGATACGACGATCGGCGAGAACACCAAGATCGACAATCTGGTCCATGTCGCCCACAACGTCCGGCTCGGTCGCAACTGCGTCGCCGCCGCCTTCACGGGCATTTCCGGCAGCACGACGGTGGGCGACGGTGTCGCGTTCGGCGGCAAGGCCGGCGTGGCCGATCACCTGACGGTCGGCGCGGGCGCCCAGATCGGCGCCTCGGCGTCGGTCTTCAAGGACGTGCCGGCCGGCGAAACATGGACTGGGTTTCCGGCGCGACCGCTGAAGCGGTGGCTCCGAGAGACCGCATGGCTGTCGCGCAAGGCGGGCGGCCGGGGAACCAAGGGGCTAGAATGAGCCAATCCAAAGTCGAAGAGCCTCACGCCACGGAGCCTCTGGCCAATATCGACATCATGGAGATCCTCAACCGGATCCCGCATCGCTATCCGTTCCTGCTGGTCGACCGGGCCGAGGCCTATCGCGCCCACCAGTCGATCGTCGGCATCAAGTGCGTGACGGTCAACGAGCCGTTCTTCCAGGGCCACTTCCCGGGCAATCCGGTGATGCCCGGCGTGCTGATCATCGAAGCCCTGGCCCAGACGGGCGCGGTGCTGATGAGCAAGTCCCTGGAAGTGGACACCGAAGGCAAGACCATCTTCTTCATGTCGGTCGACAACGCTCGTTTCCGCAATCCCGTGCGCCCCGGCGACGTGATCCGCATGGAGGTCGAGGTGGTCCGCGCCCGCTCCAGCATCTTCAAGTTCAAGGGCGTGGCCAAGGTCGGCGACAAGGTGGCCGCCGAGGCCGAGTTCGCGGCCATGGTCGTGGAGACGCCCAAGGCATGACCCAGATCCATCCGACCGCCATCGTTTCGCCCGGCGCGCAGCTGGGCCAGGACGTCGAGATCGGCGCGTTCTGCACCGTGGGCCCGAAGGTCCAGCTGGGCGACGGCGTGCGGCTGGTTTCGCACGTGGTGATCGAGGGCGCGACGCAGGTCGGCGCCGGCACCGCCATCCATCCGTTCGCCGTGCTGGGCGGCGCGCCGCAGCACCTGGCCCACAAGGGCGAGGACACCCGGCTGGTGATCGGCGAGCGCAACATCATCCGCGAGCACGTCACCATGCACGCCGGCACCGTGGGCGGCGGCGGGGTCACCACGGTCGGCTCAGACAGCCTCTACATGGTCGGCGCTCACGTCGCTCATGACTGCGTGATCGGCGATCGCGTGACCTTCGCCAACAACGCCACCCTGGGCGGCCACGTGGTGATCGGCGACTTCGTGTTCATGGGCGGGCTTTGCGCCGTCCACCAGTTCACTCGTATCGGCCGCTACTCGTTCGTGGGCGGCGGCGGGGTGGTGACCAAGGACGTCATTCCCTACGGCTCGGTGTGGGGCAACCACGCTCACCTCGAGGGCCTGAACCTGGTCGGCCTCAAGCGCCGCGGCTTCAGCCGCGAGGCGATCAACGCCCTGCGCGCCGCCTATCGCCTGCTGTTCGCCGACGAAGGCACCTTCCAGGAGCGCCTGGATGACGTGGCCGAAGCCCACGCCGATACGCCGGAGGTGATGGAGATCGTCGACTTCATCCGCTCGGAGGCCAACAGGCCCCTGTGCCTCCCCGAGCGCGAAGTCTAGGAGGGCGGCCATGCGCAAGCTTGGTCTGATCGCCGGCGGCGGTTCTCTGCCGGTGGAGCTGGCGCAGCACTGCGAGGCGGCCGGCCGGCCGTTCGCGGTGATGCGCCTGCGCTCGTTCGCCCTGCCGGTGCTGGCCCGCTATCCCGGCGTCGAGGTCGGGCTGGGCGAGTTCGGCAAGGTGTTCAAGGCCCTGCGCGCCGAAGGCTGCGAGGTCGTATGCTTCGCCGGCGTCGTCGAGCGTCCCGACTTCGCGGCCATCAAGCCGGACCTGCGCGGCCTGACCGTCATTCCGGGTCTGATCAGCGCCGCCCGCAAGGGCGACGACGCTCTGCTGCGCCGCCTGCTGGCCGAGTTCGAGAAGGAAGGCTTCGCGATCGAGGGCGCTCACGAGGTGCGGGGCGAGATGACCCTGCCGCGCGGCGCGCTCGGCAAGCATGTTCCGAAAGACAGCCACATCGCCGACATGGACCGCGCCCTTCACGTGGCGCGGGCCATCGGCGCGCTGGACGTGGGGCAGGGCGCTGTCGTCTGCGACGGCCTGGTGCTGGCGGTCGAGGCCCAGGAGGGCACGGACGCCATGCTGCGCCGGGTCGCCGACCTGCCTCAGGCCATCCGGGGCAACGCCGAGGCGCCGCGCGGCGTGCTGGCCAAGGCCCCCAAGCCGATCCAGGAAACCAAGGTCGACCTGCCCACCATCGGCGTCGCCACCGTCCAGCGCGCGGCCCGCGCCGGTCTGGCCGGCGTGGTCGGCGAGGCCGGGCGTCTGCTGATCGTCGATCGCGAGCAGGTCATCGCCTGCGCCAACGACCTGGGCCTGTTCGTGTACGGGGTCGAACCACGGGCCGACACATGAGCCCGGAGGGCCGGCCGCTCACGGTGATGCTGGTGGCGGCCGAGGCCTCGGGCGACGCCCTGGGCGCGAACCTGGCCCGGGTGCTGCGCGACCGGCTGGGCGCCGACAAGGTCCGCTTCGTCGGCGTCGGCGGGGCCAAGATGGCGGCCGAGGGCGTCGACAGCCCGTTCGACATCGCCCAGCTGTCCATCCTGGGCATCGTGGAGAGCCTCAAGGCCTATCCCAGGGCCATGGCGCGGCTGAAGGACACCCTGGCCCTGGCGGCCCGCGAAAAGCCCGACGTGGCGGTCCTGATCGACAGCTGGGGCTTCAACATCCGCCTGGCCAAGGCGCTGCGGAAGCAGGATCCCGCCTTGCCCCTTGTCAAGTACGTGGCGCCCCAGGTCTGGGCCTATCGCGCCAGCCGCGCCAAGGACCTGGCTGGGGCGGTGGACCTGCTGCTGTCGATCCAGCCGATGGACAAGCCGTTCTTCGACGCCGTCGACCTGCCCAGCGTGTTCGTCGGCAATTCCGCCTTGGCCCATGATTTCAGCCACGCCGACCCGGCCAGGCTGCGCGCGGCGATCGGCGCCGCGGCCGGCGAGCCGATCCTGCTGGTGCTGCCCGGCAGCCGTCCGTCCGAGATCCAGCGGGTCATGCCGCCGTTCGAGGACGCCGTGCGCCGCCTGAAGGCGCAGCGACCGAACCTGCATGTCGTCGTGCCCGCCGCCTCGACGGTGGCGCAGGCCGTCAAGGCCCGAGTCGCGGCCTGGCCGTTCCGGGCCCATGTGATCGAGGACGAGGCGCTGAAGGACGACGCCATGGTCGCCGGCACGGTCGCCCTGGCCTGCAGCGGCACGGTGACCACCGAGCTGGCCCTGGCCGGCTGTCCGATGGTGGTCGGCTACGTCACGGGCAAGATCACCTACGCCC
>NZ_JBFTZS010000422.1:0-4018 GCF_056406675.1 Caulobacter sp. P1_B12_2
GTACCAGGCCCCGCACGCGATAAGCACTTCAGCTCGCCCTAGCAGGTGTTCGATCTGCCGTTCGCTTTCGGCTATGACGGTCTGCCCCTTCGCGACCTGAGCGGTCATCGCGGTGATGTTCCGGCCGTTCTCCAGTTCGTTGGTGGTGTCGACCAGGGACAGCAGATTGGTGGCGCGCTTCGACAGGCGCTCGACGCGAATGCCGATGCGGTCGATCGCATCGAACTCGTGAAACACCCGGCGTCGCATGAACTCGTCGTAGGTCTGGCATCCCTCGATGCGTTCGACCTCGAGATCCATCAGGGTCTGCTTGTAGCTTTGCGCCATCAGCCGGGCCCGGTTGATCCTGTAGCTGAGGCCGCCGGCGGTGTCGGACCCCAGACTGTTGAGCGCTTGGAAGAGCTCGTTGATGTCGTCGCGCGACACGCGTCCGTCGCCTTGAGTCTGCAACCGAAAGATCTCATCCAGCCGCGCGCCCAAGCCTCGTAAATCCTGCCCGGCGCGCTTGATCAGCCGCAGATCACGAAGCGCCATCATGCGCATGCCCGCCAGTTCGTGCAGCCGGTAGACCAACCGACCGATCTGCCAGCGATTGAACGGCGTCTCGACCTTGCTGCCGGGCCGGATGCGTGTGGCGCCGAGCCCATTGGTCATCACCAGGAAGCGCACCACGCCGGAACCGACCCTCGGCGGCGGCGATCGACGCCGGGCGATGCCGACCCCCAGGTCGCCGAACGCCGACACGAAGATCGCACGCCCCCGGATCAGCTTGTTCATGACGAATTCGACGTCGCTGGCCTCGGCGTGAGAGGCGCGCACCAAGGGCCAGGCGCGATGCAGGGCTTCTGCGGCTTCGTCGGCATTGAAGCCCGGCACGACGTTCAAGAAATCGTAGGGCAGCGGATCCGGCCCCGCCAGACGCTGAAAATTGGCTTCGTCGCCGATGTTCAGCACTAGGCCGCGCACATCGACGAACTTCTCCCAGGCCTTGCCGGCCTTGGCGATCGTCTGATCGATCTCCAAGCGCTGCATGAACGTCGTCCAGAAGTGCTCGTAGAGATAGTCGGTGTGCTCGCGTAGCAGGGTCCGATCGCCGTCGGGCGACAGCAGTCGCGGCATGTCTTCGAAGGCTTGCTTCAGCCGCCCGGCGGCCTCGACGGCCCACGCGCCTGGCAAGACGTAGAGTTCGTCGCCAGGCGCCTTGGACAGATCGATCATGAAGCTGGCGGTCACCGATTCATGATTGCGCGAGAAGATCGCCTTGCCGATCAGTCCGCCGAACTCGAATTCAATCGGAATGAAATGGTCCGGCAGATCGCTCACATGGCTGTCGACGAAACTCTTTCGCCGCGCCTCGGGAATGCCCAGCAAGCTCTGAAAGCGCAGGATGGCGGCGCCGATCTCGACGTAGGCCGCGGCCAGGGCGGCGCGATCGCTTTCGATGTGGCCGCGTGCGCTGTCGCCGCTGCTTGGCGGGATCTGATGCCAGAAGCCGATATGAGCGGTGATGGCCGGCGCGCCGCACGGTCTCGGCGCGCGTCGGTGGGACTGCCTCGCGGCCTCGATGAGTGGACTTTCGGCATGCATCACGGTCCTCCCCCAAGGTTGCGTGGCGAGTGATGATTAACAGCACAGCTTTCACGTGCAAAGCCCCGGACGACATCTTTCGTCCCAACCGGCGGCAAGAGACGCAAAACCCTTCTCCAAACCCTGATAAGGCCGGGCATGGTCGGAAGGTTTTGCTTGAGATCGCGTCCTAGACTGTCGGCATGAAGAGCCACGACATGGCGGCCGGTCCGCCACCCGGAGCCGCGCCCGATTGGACGATCGACCAGGGCTGGGAA
This sequence comes from Caulobacter sp. P1_B12_2, assembly GCF_056406675.1. Classification (NCBI taxonomy): domain Bacteria; kingdom Pseudomonadati; phylum Pseudomonadota; class Alphaproteobacteria; order Caulobacterales; family Caulobacteraceae; genus Caulobacter; species Caulobacter sp. P1_B12_2. Next base: position 1,845 of record NZ_JBFTZS010000422.1, read on the forward strand.
GACTACACCCAGGCCGAGCACGACGTCTGGATCACCCTCTACGAGCGCCAGACCGCCCTGCTGCCGGGCCGGGCCTGCGACGAGTTCCTGCGTGGGCTCGACGCCCTGGACCTGCATCGCTCGGGCATCCCCGACTTCAAGCGGATCAACGAGGAGCTTCAGCGGCTGACCGGCTGGAGCGTGGTGGCCGTACCCGGGCTGGTGCCCGACGAGGTGTTCTTCGACCACCTGGCCAACCGCCGCTTCCCCGCCGGCCAGTTCATCCGCAAGCCGCATGAGCTGGATTACCTGCAGGAGCCCGACATCTTCCACGATGTCTTCGGCCACGTGCCGATGCTGACCGACCCGACCTTCGCCGACTACATGCAGGCCTATGGCCAGGGCGGGCAGCGAGCGCTGGGCCTGGGGCGACTAGCCAGCCTGGCTCGCCTCTATTGGTACACGGTCGAGTTCGGCCTGATGGAGACCGAGGCCGGCCTGCGCATCTATGGGGCCGGCATCGTCTCCTCGCGCACGGAGTCGATCTTCGCCCTCGACGATCCCTCGCCCAACCGCCTCGGCTTCGACCTGGAGCGGGTGATGCGCACGCCCTATCGGATTGACGACTTCCAGCAGGTCTATTTCGTCATCCCGTCGATCCAGACGTTGCAGGAGGTCACCCTGCGCGACTTCGGGCCGCTTTATGATCGCCTGGCCGGCGCCAGCGACCTCGGCATCGCCGAGATCATCGACGCCGACCGGGTTGTCACCACGGGCAGCCAAGCCTACGCCAAGACCGGAGGACGGCTGGCCTCGGCGGCGGGCTGACCCTTCAGGCCGAACAGGATCCGCACCCCGGGAACGCGCCGGACGATCTCGTAGGTCGCGAAGCAGCCGGCGAAGGTCAGGGTGATCAGGATCCCGGCCTCCAGCGGCTGGGGCAGAGCCAGCTTGGCCAGATGGTGCRCCATCACCACGATCAGGGTCTGGTGGACCAGGTAGAACGGAAACACGCCCAGGGTCAGGTAGCGCAGCGCCGGCCCGCCGCGGTTCAGATGCTTGGCGCCGAAGCCCAGGATGGCGACGATCGCGCACCAGGCGTCGGTCGCCTGCACGAAGCGCATGGCCAGCTTCAGCTCCGGTGACGGGATCGGCGTGTCGCCGCGATAGGTCCAGACAAAGGCCGCCCAGCCGGCATAGGCCGCGACCGCCAAGGCCAGGGCCGGCCAGCGCGCGGCGGTCAGGCGTTCACGCAGCATCTCGGACTTGGCCAGGCCGAAGCCCAGCAGGAAGGCCGAGAAAGACACCGCGTGCAGATAGTGGTCGCCGACCAGGGCGTGGGTCTCGCCGTAGCGGACATAGAGCGTGGCGCGCAGCAGGCCCAAAAACAGGACCGGCCCGGCGATCAACCACGGCCCCTTCAGGATCCGCTCAGCGCCGGCTTGCAGATGCTCGCCCAGCCGACGCCAGACCACCAGCAGAGCCGCCAGCGCCAGCGTATAGAGGAACAAATAGGCCACGAACCACATGTGGTTATAGGTCGGGGTGATCAGACACCCAGCCGGGCTGCACCAATGGCCCGAGGCGGTCATGTATCGGGTCCAGAAATTGTCGACCGTCAGCGACGTTCCCGGATGGGCGGCGATGTATTCGACCACCTGATAATAGGACTGCGGCGGCACGATCACGACCATCGCGAACAACAGAGGCGGCAGCAAACGGGCCACCCGGGCGCCGGTCAGTTTCCCGACCGTGGTCTTGTCGGCCATGAACCGTGTCGCCGCGCCGGAGACGAGGAACAGCAGGGTCAGGCGCCACGGATTGGTCAGCAGCATGACCGGTTCCAGCGCCTCGACCGGATGAGGCGACTTCACGTGCCACTCCCAGGGCACATAGAACATGCCGACGTGATACAGAATCAACAGGAAGAACGCGCCGACCCGGATCCAGTCGAGGTCGTAGCGGCGGTCAGGGATCGAAGCGGTCGAAGTCATGACGAGGCGTCCGGCTTGAAAAACGATGCGAACGTCGTGACCCGGACCATAGCCGGGGACCAAGAGCCCGGGGACCGACGGCCGCCGGCAGGGACGAACGGAAAATCCTCAGGGACAATCGGCGGCTTTTTAGGGCTGAGCGGCGAAGAGCGTCAGGGCCTATGGCGCGCCTGGCTGTTGGGCGTCAGCCTGATTTCGTGC
>NZ_JBFTZS010000423.1:0-4007 GCF_056406675.1 Caulobacter sp. P1_B12_2
GGCCCGCAGGGCCGCCGATCCGGGACCGCCGGAAGCGCCTGCGCTCAGGCGTCGGTCCCGGATCTTCGCGCTGCGCGCTCGTCCGGGATGACAGCCGCACTAAAATTCGAGAGGGGAATTGATATGGAAATCGGCGTCTTCATTCCGATCGGCAACAACGGCTGGCTGATCTCCGAGGCGGCTCCGCAGTACATGCCGAGCTTCGCGCTGAACAAGGAGATCGTGCAGAAGGCCGAGAAGTACGGCTTCGACTTCGCGCTCTCGATGATCAAGCTGCGCGGCTTCGGCGGCAAGACCCAGTTCTGGGAGCACAATCTCGAGAGCTTCACCCTGATGGCGGGCCTGGCGGCCGTGACCGAGAAGATCAAGATCTTCGCCACCGCCGCCACCCTGACCATCCCGCCGGCCATCGTGGCCCGCATGGCCTCGACCATCGACTCGATCGCCCCCGGCCGGTTCGGCATCAACCTGGTGACCGGCTGGCAGAAGGCCGAGTACGACCAGATGGGCCTGTGGCCGGGCGAGGGCCACTACACCGACCGCTACAACTACCTGGCCGAATACGCGACCGTGCTGCGCGAGCTGCTGGAGACCGGCGTGTCGGACTTCAAGGGCAAGTATTTCGAGATGACCGATTGCCGGGTCAGCCCGCACCCCAAGGACACCAAGCTGATCTGCGCCGGCTCGTCCAACGAGGGCCTGGCCTTCACGGCCCAGTACGCCGACTACAGCTTCGCCCTGGGCAAGGGCACCAACACCCCCACCGCCTTTGGCGGGGTCAATGACCGCCTGAAAGCCGCCGCCGACAAGACCGGCCGCGAGGTGGCCTCCTACATCCTGTTCATGATCATCGCCGACGAGACCGACGAGGCGGCCATGGCCAAGTGGCAGGCCTATCGCGCCGGCGCCGACCAGGAGGCCCTGGCCTGGCTGACCAACCAGGCGGCGCCGAACGCGGCGGCGGGCGCGACCACCAACACCGCCCAGCTGGCGGCGCCGGAGTCGGCGGTGAACCTCAACATGGGCACGCTGGTGGGCTCGTATGAAAGCGTGGCGAAGATGCTGGACGAGGTCGCCGCCGTGGAGGGCACGGCCGGCGTGCTGCTGGTGTTCGACGACTTCGTGGCGGGCGTGGAGAACTTCGGCACGCGGATCCAGCCGTTGATGGCGAGCCGGAAGGGTCTAGGCGGCTAACACTTGCCCCCACCTGGCGGCTGCGCCGCCTGTCCGCCCCCATAGGGGGCGGAGGACGACTCCTCTTCCCCCTTTGGGGGAGGAGCGCCGAAGGCGCGGAGGGGGCAAGTGATCGCCCCCTCCGCGATCATCATCAATCCACCGCCAGCATCCCGATCAGCCGCAGCCGGAACACCAGCGTGCTGTTGGCCGGGATCGGGCCGGTGCTGCGTTCGCCGTAGGCCAGGTCGGCCGGGATCCAGAGGGTCCATTCGTCGCCGACATGCATCATCGGCAGGGCCTCCAGCCAGCCCGGGATCAGGCCGTCGGCCGGCATGATCGCCGCCTGGCCGCGTTCGAACGAGCTGTCGAACACCGTGCCGTCCAGCAGCTTGCCCTCGTAGTGCACCTTGACGATGTCGCCAACCTTGGGCGACGGGCCAGTCTTGGGGCCCGAGGTGGTCACCTTGTACTGCAGCCCCGAGGCCGTGGTGACCACGCCCGGCGCCTTGGCGTTCTTGGCCAGGAAGGCCTGGCCCTCGGCCAGCGCCTTGGTGGTGTCCACGGCTGCCGACAATTGAGGCGGCCCTGACGCTTCCTGAGCCAGAACGGGGCTCGACAACAGGCAAAGGCCCAGAACCAGGCCAGCGATTCGATTCATCTTTGAAGACTCACTGTACGATCTAAAATGGAAGACATCCGATCGGACGCCTCCTGGTGGGGGCGAAACTTGAAGCTTGGGCCGTCTTCCCTGAAACGCGTGGCCGCTTCAAGACCACGGGTTTCGCAAAAAGGAGGACGCGATGGCCAGATATGCTGGCGTGTCGGCCGACCTGCGGCGTTGGTGGCAGCGCCACCCCTGGGCCGGCCTCTCTTGCGGATGGTTGGTGATCGGCGCGGTCGCGCTGGGCGTTTCGCGGTTCTGGGGCGTCGCGCACGCCTAGGTCGGGATCGCCTCGGGGAAGAGGCCGCCGGCGTTTCCGCCGACGGCCCTTTCATCATCTCCGGACGCGCTACTTGCGCGCGGCGTAGATGTCATCGAGGCGCGCGGGCGTGCCTTCGATGCGTTCCAGGCGCGGGTACTTCAGCCCGCCGTGATAGTCGATCTTGACCGTCCGATAGCGCTCGCCGTCCTTGATCAGCAGCTCGACGACCGGGGCGTCGGCCTTGGCCGTGGCCTTGACCGCGTCCTTCAGGCCGTCGTCGCTATAGGCCGTGCCGTTGACGGCCACGATGGTCTCGCCGGCCGTCAGGCCCGCCTTGAAGGCCGGGGTGTCCCAGTTGACCGCCGACAGCACGCCCATGGCGCCGACCGTGACGCCCAGCGAGTAGCTGAGATTGACGATCTTGCCCTTGGTCTCGGCCGCCTTGAAGAACTCGGTCGGGGTGTCGGTGTAGACCAGCTTGTAGCCGCCGCGCGCTAGGCCATCGAGCGGGGCGTGCTCGGACAGGCCTTCGATGCGGGTCTTCAGGAAGGTGGCCCAGTCGTTGGCCACCACGCCGTTCAGCGTCTTGACCACGGTGTCGAAGTCGTAGGTCAGCACCACGTACGAGCCGTTCTCGACGCCGAAGAAGGCCTTGGCGAAGTCGTCCAGCGACTTCTTGCCGCCGGTCTTCTCGCGGATCAGCGTGTCGGCGTCGAGCCAGACCAACTGGCCTTCCGAATAGTAGTCCTCGCTGCGCTGCCAGCTGGTCCACGAGGCCGGCTTGCGGTTGGCGATGATCGGGTCGTTGGTGGTGTCCAGCACGTTGCGCCAGTTGCGGCCGGCGCGGGTGTCGTAGAGCGCGGCGGTCATGGCCAGCGACTCCAGGCCCTGCTGCTTGGTCTGCAGGCCCGAGCGGGCGGCCAGCACGTTGCCCCAGTACTGGGTCTGACCTTCGTAGACCCACATCAGGCTGTCGCGCATCGGCTCGTTCAGCGTCGGGGTGTAGAGGTCGGCCCCGCGGCGGAACTTGCCGTTCCACGAGTGGGTGTATTCGTGGGCCAGCAGGTCGCGGCCGACGAAGGTCTTTTCCCAGTCGGTGAAGTATTTGGGCACGACGCCGTTTTCGCTGGAGCGGTGATGCTCCAAGCCGATGCCGCCCATCTTGTCGGTCAGGGCCAGCAGGAAGTCGTAGTGGTCGTAGTGATGCGAGCCGTACAGCTTGTAGGCCTGCTGCACCAGGTTGCGGTGGATCTGCAACTGCTCGGGCTTGATCTCCAGCAGCTCGGGCTTGTCGGCGACGATGTTCAGGCGCACCGGCACGGCCGCGCCGGGATCCAGGTCGACCTGCTTGTAGTAGCGGCCGGCGAACATCGGCGAGTCGACCAGGGTCTCGAAGGTGGTGGTCTTGAAGGTCGTGCTCTGGCCGCTGGTCGAGGCCTTTTCCAGCGCGGTGCCGAAGCCCCAGCCTTCCGGCAGCTTCACGGTCGGCTCGATCTGCACCTGACGGGTGTAGTAGCCGGCCGGGTAGAAGCCCAGCTGCAGGAACTGCACGTTCAGCATGTCGTCGGTCACCAGGATGCGGCCGACGTCGGCCTTCACCGGGGTGAGGAACTGGAAGCTGACCTGGATCTCGGTCGCGCCGTCCGGCACGTCGAAGTGGAAGGCGTGGACGGCGACCGGGTCGCGGGTCCACGGCAGGGTCTTGCCACCGGCGGTGATCACCAGGCCGGCCAGCTTGTCCAGGTCGTTGCGGGGCGAGTGGCCGCCGGGAACCCACTGGGGATAGAGGATGGTCATCGGGCCGGACTTGGCGACCGGGATCGTCTCGCGGACCTGGAAGATCCGGCGGTCCAGGTCGGTGGCGTCGACCGACAGCTTCAGCACGCCGGGATAGGCGATGTCCTGGGC
>NZ_JBFTZS010000424.1:0-4007 GCF_056406675.1 Caulobacter sp. P1_B12_2
ACCTTCGCCTGGTACGGCCACCTGAAGAATCGCTCGACCACCATGCTGGTCGCCATCTTCACCAGCTGGCTGATCGCCTTGCCGGAATACATGCTGGCCGTGCCCGCCAACCGCCTGGGCCACGACGTCTACACGACCGCCCAGCTCAAGACCGGCCAGGAGGCGATCACCCTGGTCGTCTTCACGCTGTTCTCGGTCTTCTACCTGGGCGAGGCGATCAGCTGGAAGACGCTGGTCGGCTTCGGATTCATCCTGGCGGGCGTGGCGATCGTGATGTTCTTCAAGTGAAAGTGTTCACGACCCCGTGATCCGCGCAACGGAGTCCAAGGTCTGAACGCTGTTGTGGCTGTATTTCCTCGAAAAGGATCAGCCCAATGTTTGTGCGTATCGCTACCGCCGCCGCCGCCCTGGCGCTGATGTCCGGCGCGGCCATGGCCCAGTCGACGGCCCCCGGCGCCCCGGTGAACCCGGATCCCACCGCCGCCGCCCCGGCCGATCAGACCATGCCCGCCGATCCGGCGGCCTCGACCTCGATGCCGGCCGACCCGACGGCCGCGACCACCCTGCCGGCCCCGACCGGCGCGGCGACCGACACCGCCGGCCGCGTCTCCTCGATGCCGGCCGAGCAGCAGGCGGGCCTCAAGGCGGGCGATCCCAACGTGGTCTCCAATCCGCCGGTCGCCGACACCCCGGAAAACCGCAAGCTTTACGGCAAGCCGCTTTCGAACGCCGGCAAGCACAGCGCCGCCAAGGGCAACTAAGCCCTCCAAAGGTCTGACTTAGCTTGAAGCGCCAGTCGGCGGGCCCTATGGTCCGCCGACTTTTTTCTGGCCCTGTTCGGACCCTGATGCCCGCCTCAAAACCCAAGTCGTTTCAAAGCCTGATCCTGACGCTCCATGACTATTGGAGCGCCCAGGGCTGCGTGATCCTGCAGCCGCACGACGTCGAGGTGGGGGCGGGGACCCTGCACCCGGCCACCGTCCTGCGCGCCCTGGGTCCCAAGCCCTGGAACGCGGCCTATGTGCAGCCCTCGCGCCGGCCTGGCGACGGCCGCTACGGCGAGAATCCCAACCGCCTGCAGCACTATTACCAGTACCAGGTGATCCTGAAGCCGAACCCGCCGAACATGCAGGACCTGTACCTGGGGTCGCTGGAGGCGATCGGCCTGGACCTGCGCACCCACGACATCCGCTTCGTCGAGGACGACTGGGAGAACCCCACCGTCGGCGCCTGGGGCCTGGGCTGGGAAGTCTGGTGCGACGGCATGGAAGTGTCCCAGTACACCTACTTCCAGCAGGTGGGCGGCCTGGACGTCTCGCCGGTGGCGGGCGAGCTGACCTACGGCCTGGAACGCCTGGCCATGTACGTGTTCGGCGTCGACAACGTCTTCGACCTGCCGTTCAACGACCCCGACGCCCCGCTGGGCCACCTGACCTATGGCGACGTGTTCCTGGAAAACGAGCGCCAGCACTCGGAGGCCAACTTCCACGGCTATGACGTCGCCGTGCTCAAGGGCCAGTTCGAGGACATGGAGCGCCAGGTTCCGCTGATGCTGGCGCGCTCCTACCAGGGCAAGGCCCTGGTGCTGCCCGCCTACGACATGGTCCTCAAGGCCAGCCACCTTTTCAACCTGATGAACGCCCGCGGCGCGATCGCCGTCGCCGAGCGCGCCAGCTACATCGGTCGCATCCGCGACCTTTGTAAGATGTGCGCGTCGGAGTGGGTGAAGCAGCAGGAAGCCGCGTAAGTCAGATGCCCCAACTGCTTGTCGAACTGTTCTCCGAAGAAATCCCCGCCCGCATGCAGGCCGCCGCCGCGCGCGACCTGGAGCGCATGGCGCGCGAACACCTGGCCGCCGCCGGCTTCCTGCCCGAGGCCCTGAAGACCTTCGCCGGTCCGCGCCGCCTGACCCTGGTGGTCGAAGGGCTGCCGATCGCCCAGGCCGACCGCAAGGAAGAGCTGAAAGGCCCGCGCGTCGGCGCCCCGCCTCAGGCCATGGAAGGCTTCCTGCGCAAGGCGGGCCTGACCCAGGACCAGCTGGTCGAGCGCGACGGCGTCTGGATGGCCTTCATCGAGAAGACCGGCCGCGCGACCCCCGAGATCGTCGCCGAGATGGTGGAAGCCATCGTGCGCGGCTTCGCCTGGCCGAAATCGATGACCTGGGGCAGCGGCAAGCTGCGCTGGGTGCGGCCGCTGAAGCGCATCCTGTGCGTCTTCGACCGCGAGGTCGTGCCGTTTTCCATCGACGGCATCGAGAGCGGCGACACCACCGAGGGCCACCGGTTCATGCGCGTCGGCTTCGGCTGGGGCGGCCAGCCGTTCAAGGTTCGCGACTTCGACGAATACGCCAAGGGCCTGCTGGACCACTTCGTCGTGCTGGACGTCGAGGAGCGCAAAAGCCGCATCCTCGAGGGCTGCAAGACCCTGTGCTTCGCGCGTAATCTCGAACTGGTCGAGGACCTCGGCCTGCTGGAAGAAGTCGCCGGCCTGGCCGAATGGCCGACCCCGGTGCTGGGCGACATGGACCCGGCGTTCCTGGACCTGCCCGGCGAGGTGATCCGCACCTCGATGCGCACCCACCAGAAGTATTTCGCGGTCCGCGACCCGGCGACGGGCGGCCTGGCCCCGCACTTCATCACCATCGCCAACATCCAGTCGGCCGACGGCGGCAAGGTGATCGCCGAGGGCAACGCCAAGGTGCTGAGCTCGCGCCTGTCCGACGCCCGGTTCTTCTGGGACGAGGACGTCAAGGTCGGCTTCGAGCCGTGGCTGGAAAAGCTGAACGGCGTGACCTTCCACGCCAAGCTGGGCACCATGGCCGAGCGCGTCGAGCGCATCGTCGCCCTGGCCCGCGAGATCGCGCCGCTGGTCGGCGCCGATCCGGACAAGGCGGCCGAGGCCGCGCGCCTAGCCAAGGCCGACCTGACCTCGCAGATGGTCGGCGAGTTCCCCGAACTGCAGGGCCTGATGGGCGGCTACTACGCCCGCGCCGCCGGGATGCCCGCCGACATCGCCGACGCGATCCGCGATCACTACAAGCCGCAGGGGCCGTCGGACGCCGTCCCGACCGCGCCGCTGAGCGTGGCGGTGGCGTTGGCGGATAAGCTGGATACGCTGGTGAGTTTCTTCGCGATCGACGAGAAGCCGACGGGGTCGAAGGATCCGTTCGCGCTGCGTCGGGCGGCGTTGGGCGTGATCCGGACGATCTTGACTAGTGGCGCTCACATTACGCTGGGTGGCATTGAAGAAGTTGGGCCTTTGCTTCGTAGCTATGGAACACTTGCTGACCAGATTTCGGCTAGGAAGCTCGAAGACGATGCGTGGAGGTTGTTCCAGTTGGAACAAGAGTTCGGCATCGACTTGGGATCGGTTGGGCCGAGAGATATCCTCCCTCCAGGTGGTCGGCCATTCTGGGACCGTTGGTTCGTTGTGCGCGGCGAAATTCTGTCATTCTTCGCCGACCGTCTGAAGGTCACCCTCAAGGACCAAGGCAAGCGTCACGATCTCGTCGACGCCGTGTTCGCGCTCGGCGACGACGACCTCGTGCGCATCGTCGCCCGGGTCGAGGCGCTGGACGGGTTCCTCAAGACCGACGACGGCAAGACCCTGATGGCCGGCTACAAGCGCGCCTCCAACATCCTCAAGGCCGAGGAGAAGAAGGGCTGGAAAGCCGAGGGCGGTCGCGACCTGCTCGACGACGCCTCCGCGCCGGAAGTCCAGTTGCACGACGCCCTGCGGATGGTCGAACCGGCCCTGGCCTCGGCCCTGGCGGCCGAAGACTTCACCGCCGCCATGCAGGAACTGGCCGGCCTGCGCGGCCCGGTCGACGCCTTCCTCGACGGCGTGTTCGTCAATTCGGACGTCGCCGCCGAACGCGACAACCGCCTGAAAACCCTGGCCGCCGTCCGCGACGCCATGGGTCAGGTGGCGGACTTCTCGCTGGTGGGCGGGTAGAGCTCTTAATATCAATCGTCATCCYGGGCCTTGTGCCCGGGACCCCTCTGTCC
>NZ_JBFTZS010000425.1:0-4006 GCF_056406675.1 Caulobacter sp. P1_B12_2
ATCTGGTGGGCCGCGAGCCGGCCCTGATCAGCTTCGCCGAGATCATCCGCCTGGTCGACGGCCCCCTGGCCCTGACCCCCTGCGTCAGCCGTACGGCCTTCCGCCGCTGCGAGGACTGTCGCGACCTGGCGACCTGCGCTTTGCGCGAAGCGCTGCTGCGGGCTCGCGACGCCACGGCGGCGGTGTTGGAAGGCTACAGCCTGGCCGACGCGGTCGCCGGTTCGGGCGCCGAACTGCTGGACGAACCGGCCCGCTGATCGACGCTCTATTTAGGCGCCATATATAGAGTGCATGAGCGGCCCGTCTTCGACCGCTCCGAAACACCGCCTGGAACGCCGCCTCAGCCGGCCGCGATATAGGCTTTCAGCCCATCGGCCTCGGCCTGGGTCTCGCTGATCTTGTACTTCACAAGGTCGCCGATCGAGATGATGCCGGCCAGGCGCTTGCCCTTGCAGACCGGCAGGTGGCGGATCCGGCGATCGGTCATCCGCTCGAGCAGGGCGTCGACCGTCTCTTCCGGCTGGGCGAAGACCACGTCGCGGGTCATGCAGGAGGAGATCGGCTTGGACAGGGCGGCCGCGCCCTCCTTGGCGATCACCCGCACGATGTCGCGTTCCGAGAGGATGCCGGCGATCGTCTCGTCTTCCTCGAGCACCACCATCGCGCCCACGCGCCGGGTGTGCAGCAGGGCCGCCGCCGCGCCCACCGTCTCGTTGGGCKAGGCGGTGAAGACGAGGTCGCCCTTGTCCTTCAGGATCTGAGAAACCAGCAAAGCTTAATCCTCCCTGATACTTATTTCACAGCAGGGTCTCGCAAAGCGGCCCCCTTATCAATGGGCAGGATGACCAACCGCCGCCCCGGCCCGCATATTGTCGCGCCCGTCAAAGCCTGACCCCCGCCGCCGGCGAACTTAACCAAATCGCGAGACCTTGGAGCGTAAACCAAACGCTGTCCGATTTTGGCACGGGGGTTGCTTGGCGTCGGACACGTCGGTGTTCACGAGGTTCCTGATGGCTGCGAGTGAGAAGAAACTGCCGGGCGCCGGACGCCTGCTGGCCATCAGCGCGGCTGTTCTGGCTCTGGCCATGGCCGCGACCGGCCTGGTGCTGTCCAGCCCGGCCCGGGCCCAGAGCCTCGACAGCAACTCCGCCGCGTTCAACGCCGGCTACGGCCGCACGGCGGGTTCCGAGAACCACGTGGTCCAGTACTCGACCCGCGACGCCAACGGCAATCGGGTCATCGTCGACGGCGTGATGCTGACCGGCGCGGACCAGAGCGTCTATTCGTCCAGCCATTCCTCGGGCTCGCTGGACAGCTATTCCGGTGTCGGCAGCCTGGGGGGCTACGGCAGCTCCAYGGCGATCGGCAACAATCTGACGGTCGTCACCCAGGGCAACAACAACACGGTGATCGTCAATTCCTCCCAGATCAACAATGGCGCCATCACGGCCGGAACGAACGTCGGGAAAACGGGCAATGGCCAGTAAGCGCCTCAACCTTCTGCTGGCGGGGGCTTGCGCCCTGCTCAGCGCCTGCGGCGGCGTCCCCAAGGTCATGACCAGCGGCAACTACGCCACGCCGATCGGCTCGGCCCCCGTGACCGCCAACCCGACCCCCTACACCGCCGGCCTGGTCTGCCTGGCTCAGTACGCCCGGACCAACCACGTGGTCGCGCCGCGCGTCGCCATCGGCCGCATCGCCGACTACACCGGCAAGGAAGAGTCCGACGGATCCGGCCGCAAGGTCACCCAGGGCGCCAGCTTGCTGGCCATGACCGCCTTCGCCAAGGCCGGCATGCCGATGGTCGAGCGCTTCGACACCTCGGTGTCGGAGTACGAGCTGAAATACGCCAACAACAAGCTGATCTCCGACAACCCCAAGCCGGGCGCCGACGCGCCCGCCGACTACCGCCGCATCCTGGCGGGCCAGGTGCCGGGGTCGGACTTCTACGTGGCCGGCGGCATCACCGAGCTGAACTACAACATCCGCTCGGTCGGGGCCGACGCCTATGTCGGCGACAAGGACACCGACGGCCTGAAGGGCAACTTCCGCCGCCGGGTGTTCGTGATGAACATCGCGCTGGACCTGCGGCTGATCAACACCCGCACGCTGGAGGTGGTCGACGTGATCTCCTACCAGAAGCAGGTGGTCGGCCGCGAAATCAGCGTCGGCGTCTTCGACTTCCTCAACGGCAACATCTTCGACATTTCGGCGGGCCGCGGCGCGCTGGAGCCGATGCAGCTGGCCGTGCGCTCGCTGATCGAGCGGGCGACCATCGAGATGAGCGCTAACCTCTATGGCATGCCGGGTCCGCAGAGCTGCCTGCAGTTCGATCCGTACGGCGCCAACACCGTGGGCGCGACCGGGGCTTTCGTCCCCGCCTACAACAATCTGGGAACCAACAATGCGCAGACCCGCGAAGACCCGTCTCGCTGGAACGATCGCAGCGATCCCAATGTGCGTGATGCTGGCAAGCGGGGTCGCTACTAGCCAGACCGTTCCGGGATCGACGCTTCAGGTCGATCCGGAGAACAACGGCGCCGTCACCGCGACGACCACGCTGAATGTCGAGACGGCGAGCGACGGCGTTACCGGCGCGGCGATCGCCAGCGGCACGGGCGTGAACGGCGGCTTCTACGGCGTCGACGGCGCGATGACGGCCAACCAGATCAACAACGGCGCGATCCTGGGCCACACGGTGGTCAACGCCGTGGTCCCGGGCGGCGGCCAGGCCTCGATGGGCGACTCCAGCAGCGTCACCAGCACGGCCGTGGGCAACAGCGGCACGGCCACCGCCGCCTATGGCACGCTGAGCGCCTTCATGGTGCAGACCAACTACGGCTCGGTCACCGCCCGCAGCCAGATCGAGGGCGAGACCGCCCAGGCCGGCGACGTGGTCGAAAGCACCCTGGCGGCCGGCAACAGCCAGGGCCTGCTGATGGTCAACGGCGCGATGGGCGCGCGCGTCAGCCAGAACAACCAGGCCGACGTGGCCGCCGACGGCGGCGCGGTGCTGCAGTACGTGGCCGGAACCGCGGTCGTGGCCGGCACCGCGGCGGGCAACAACATCGACCTGACCGGCGCCAACCAGTCGGCCGCCCGGGTGATCACCGACCAGAACAACGGCGCCGACAATGTCACCGCCACCAAGTTCGCCGCCTATGGCAACAGCTATCTGACCACCACCGGCGCGACCGCCTCGGGCAACAACCTGAACGCGGCCAACGACGGCACCCTGCTGGACGTGACCAGCAACCAGTACAACACCGCCTATGTGCGGGCCCAGGCCGAGGAAACCTCGTACCAATTCGGCGGCGCCCAGGCCACGGCCTACGGCGTGGGCAACTCGGTCATGGCCAGCAACGCCAACGGCCCCGGCCTGGTGCTCGACAACGTCCAGGTCAATGACGGCGGCGGCGTCGAGGTGATCGCCAGCTTCGAGGGCAATTCCGGCTACGACGCCGGGGCCAGCGCCACGGCGATCGGCAACGCGGTCAGCGGCTATGTCTGCAATCAGTGCGGGGGCAACATGACGGCCACCAACACCCAGGCCAACAATGTCGACATCAGCGCCCGCTCGACGGTGACCGTCGGCTCGGGCCGCTCGGTGGTCGGCATCTCCACCGCCACCGGCAACAACGCCAGCTTCGCGGTGACCAGCCCGGGGTACTAGGACCGCCCCGGCGCGTCCGCCCGGCTTTCCACAAGCTCGCGCCATGGCGTGTCTCCTCTTTGCCGTGCGGCGAACACTTGCCCCCTACGGACCGCTTCGCGGTCGTCTTCCCCCAAAGGGGGAAGAGGAGTCGTACGCGCGTCCTCCGCCCCCTCTGGGGGCGGACAGGCGGCGTAGCCGCCAGGTGGGGGCAAGTGAGTGTGATCCCACGCCAATCTGGCTGTGAGTGGGTGAGGAGGCGCGGAGCGGTCCGGGCCGAGCCCGGATGACCGTGGGTTTGAATGTGCGTTTCGGCTTGGCTCGACCGCTCCGCGAAACCGTTCTTCTCAAGGG
>NZ_JBFTZS010000426.1:0-4002 GCF_056406675.1 Caulobacter sp. P1_B12_2
GTCCCGTGGGGTCCAGCAGACGCCAGCGGCCGCCGACGAAAACCTCGACCACGGCGTGAAAGTCCGGAGGGTGCAGACCCAGGGCGTAGACGCTGGCCACCCGGGCCGGAATGTCGCTGGCCCGGCAGAGGGTGACGGCCAGGTGCGAGAAGTCGCGGCAGACCCCGGCGCGCTGGACGTAGGTCTCCAGCGCCGTGGTCCGCCAGTCGCTGCACGGGCGATATTCCAGGTGCGCGATGATCCAGGCGGCGATGGCCGCCACCCGCTCGCCGCCGCGCAGGGTCCCGAACTTCTGGTCGGCGATGGTCTCGAAGGTGTCGGAGGGGCAGTAACGGCTGCCCCGCAGATAGGGCAGGGTGTCGATCGGAAGCTCGGCGATGGCGTGCTGTTCCGCGTCCGCCAGGGGCATGTCGCGGTCGCCGATCTCGACCACGGCGTCATAGGCGATCGCCAGTCGCCCCTGGTGGGTGAAAGCGACGCGACGTTCGCCCGTGGCGGGATCGTCGCGGCGGGTGACCTGGACCGGAGGATCGAAGCTCAGGCGCTCCTCGACCAGGCTCTGATCGCCGGCGACGGCCCCCTCGATCTGCAGCAGGGACTCCACGCGTTCGGGAAAGTCGTAGTCCAGCCGCGTCTCGATGCGCACGCGCATGGCCGTCTCCCCGTCGTCCAGGTCAGCACAACGGCCCGTCGGGGGCTAAGGTTCAGTGCTTGGTGATCTTGCCGGCGACCCAGTCCATGACCGCCATCAGCAGGCCCGATAGCACGAACGTCAGGTGGATGCCCATCAGCCAGGCCAGCCGGGGCTGGTCGAACGGGATGTCCGGATCTTCGCTCATCTTCAGGACGGCCTTGAGCAGCGAAACCGCCGAGATCGCCGCGACCGAGGCGATCAGCTTCATCTTCATGCCCGAATAGTCGACCGATCCCATCCAGTGGGGTCGCTCGGCGTGGGACGCGGTGTCGATCCGCGACACGAAGTTCTCGTAGCCGGCCAGGATGACGATCACCAGCAGGTTGCCGGTCAGCGACAGGTCGATCAGCGACAGCGCCAGGATGATCGCAAACTCGGGCTTGGAGGTCAGGACGATCGGGAGCTCGTGCATCAGCTCCTGGAAGAACACGATGATCATGACGGCCAGTATGACCACCAGGCCCAGATAGATCGGGGCCAGCAGCCAGCGCGAGGCGAACAGGCTCTGTTCCAGCCAGCGTTCGGCCAACGGCTTGTTCATGGGCATGGCGCGCGCTCCAGGCGTGTTCGCCAGGCGCGAACGTCGCTGGAGTCGATGCTGAAGCGCCCGAGGCGCCAATCGGGGAAAAGCCGGATTCGCGGCGGACGGCGCCTTAGACCGGCGAGCTTAACCGCCCCAGGCCGTCTTCAGCGACGGCGAGCGCGCAGCAGGGCCAGGTTCTTTCGAATGTGCCGCACGCCGCGCCGGATCACATCGCAGATCAGGAGGATGAACAACCCGCCGAACACGCTGTCCCCGATGACCTTGGCCCGTTCGCCGGTGGTCATGGCCTGGAAATCCGCCGGTGGCAGATCGACCGTCATGGCCTGCAAGTCGGGCAGCCAGCCGGTCAAGACGGCGATGATCTGCCAAGTCATCACGCCGACGCCGGCGCAGCCCAGCAGGGTCACCGTCGCGCCGTTGAGAAGGCCCGCGCCGATATCTTCGAGGCTGGGCGGCTGGTCGCTGACATCGGTCATGGCGCGGATTCTATCAGAGACTTCGCCAAGCGCCACCTTGGGTGGATCGCGGCGCCTATCCGCCCCAGACCTGCTTCAGTCGCAAGTCGCGGCCGCAGCCCATGCGGTAGGCGTGGTACTCGATCGAATGGTTCTTGGCGTAGTCGCGGTGATAGGCCTCGGCCGGCCAGAAGGTCTTCAGGTCCAGGATCTGGGCCTTCATCGTGCCGGTCTTCAGGCGCTTGGCGGCCTCGGCGCGGGACTTTTCGGCGATCGGGCGCTGGGCCGGCGTGACGAACACGGCGGGCTTGTAGGACGGGCCGCGGTCGCAGAACTGGCCGCCGTCGTCGGTGGGGTCGACCAGCTTCCAGTACTTGTAGAGCAGGAAGCCGTAGTCGAGCTTGGACGGGTCGTAGGTGACGCGCACCGACTCGTAGTGGCCCGAGGTCTCGCTGGTCACATCGCGGTAGGTGGGCCGATCGACATGGCCGCCGGTGTAGCCGCTCTCGACCTTCAGCACGCCCGGAATGCCGCGCATGTCGTTCTCCATGCACCAGAAGCAGCCCCCGGCGAACACGGCGGTCGCGGCGGCGGGCGGCGGCTTGGACGCCGCCAGCACGTCGGCGGGCAGCAGGATGGCGGCGAAACTGGCGATCAGGACGAGCAGGCGGCGGATCATCGGGGCGCTCCGGGAGGATGTACCTCTAGATACGGATCAGGTCGGCGAAAGGTTACACCTTAGCGCCAGCCGAATCCGACCCCGCGCACCGACGGACAGGCCGACAGGCGGGCGGCCAGGATCTGGGCCCGCTCGTCGCCCTGATCGTCCAGCTCCAGCCGGATGCTCAGGCCCGCGCCGTCCGGCTGGGCGGTCAGGGCGCGCAGGCGGGTCTGCTGAACGTTGGCCACGCCCAGCACCCGCATCAGCGCGTCGGGCGTGTCGTCGGCGATCACCAGGAACAGCCGGCGTTTGTCCTCGTCCGGTTTGAGCGGTTCGAGCGAACTCACGGCCGCACCCACTGATGCTCGACGCTGGCCGAGGTGACGCCCGGCCAGGCGGCCAGGTCGCGGGCCAGCAGGCGGGCGGCCTGGTCGCTGAGATGGCGGACGCGCAGGCTGCCTTCGACGATCTGGCCGACCGGCTTCATGATCAGGCCGCACAGCTCGGCGCCGCTGTCGGCCAGGCCCTGGCGGACGGCGTCCAGCACCGACGGCGCGTCGTGGGCGGCCAGCAGCAGTTGGTGGACGGTGACGCCTTCGTGGTCGGAATTGAAGGCGGGTGGGGAAGGCAGGTAGCTCATGGGTTTCAAGGTCCTTGGATTTGAGGAGGACCGATGACCGCACAGCAAAAACCCCGCTCCTTGTGGGAAGCGGGGCTTTGCGGATCTTGCGATCTTCGGCTTTGGAGGTCGTCTAGTCGACCGCGCGCCTGTGCTGCCCCGTTCGCACACGAACGGTTTTAATCTTGGCCTGCATCATAATGGCGCGCGCGCACGAGATCGCGACGCCGGCGGTGAGGCCGGTGGCGATCAGAACGTTCAAGGCCAGCTGCGACAGCATGATGGCGTGCAAACTCCGTGTGCGATTACACAGGTAGCGTGGGCTTGGGGGGAGCGCAAGGTCTTGCCAGGCGGGTGTGACGTTTGGTGCGGATTGCGCAAGAAATATGCGGTGGTTGCTTCAAGCACAGCCGACCCCCTTCCCCCTTGATGGGGGAAGGGTTGGGGATGGGGGTGAACACGCTGGACGATCGGAATGCGGCCGACGCCGTATCACCCCCAACCGACCCGCTTCGCGGGCCACCTTCCCCCATCAAGGGGGAAGGAAACTAAGAGCGCAGCTTGCCGCCGGCCTTCTCGACCGCCGCCACGATCTTCCCCGACAGGGCCTCGATCTCGGCTTCGGTCAGGGTCTTTTCGCGCGGCTGGATCACCACTTCGAGGGCGACCGACCTCGAGCCGTCCGGCACGCCGGGGCCCTCATAGACGTCGAACACCCGCACGGCGTCGATCAGCGCCTTGTCGGCGCCGGCCGCGGCCTTGACCAGGTCGCCCGCCGCCTTGGCCTTGTCGGCCACGAAGGCGAAGTCGCGGGTCAGGGGCATCAGCGGCGAGGGTGTGAAGGCCGGCTTGGTCTTGACCGACTTCTTCTTCGGCTCGGGCACGGCTTCAAGGGTGATCTCGAAGCCATAGACCGGGCCGGCCACGTCCAGCGCCTTCAGCACCGCCGGATGCAGCTCGCCGAACTCGGCCAGCACCGCCTTGGGACCCAGCTGCAGGCGCGCCGAGCGGCCCGGGTGCCACCAGGAC
>NZ_JBFTZS010000427.1:0-3990 GCF_056406675.1 Caulobacter sp. P1_B12_2
CCGCCCCCAGAGGGGGCGGAGGACGCGCGTACGACTCCTCTTCCCCCTTTGGGGGAAGACGACCGCGAAGCGGTCCGTAGGGGGCAAGTGCTCACCGCACGAACGCGCCCGAAAAACCCTTTCACCGAACACCCGTCGTTAAGCCGCGAGCGCTACGGTCTACCGCCATGAGCAACCGTCCTTCCTCCGCCGGGGTCACCCCCGAACAGCTGGCCACCCTCAGCCACGAGTTCCGCACCCCGCTGAACGGCGTGCTGGGCATGGCGCGGTTGCTGGAAGGCACGCGGCTGACCGCCGAGCAGCGGGCCTATGTCGGCGCCCTGCGCGAAAGCGGCGACCACCTGTTGTCGCTGGTCAACGACGTGCTGGACTTCGCCCGCCTGGGCGCCACGGCGATCGAGTTGCACGCCGCCCCGGTCGACGTCGAGAACCTGCTGCGCCAGGTCGCCGAACTGCTGAGCCCCCGCGCTCACGAAAAGGCCATCGAGATCGCCTGGGCCGTCGCGCCCGGCCTGCCGGCCATCCTGGCCGACGAGGGCCGCCTGCGGCAGGTGCTGCTGAACTACGCCGGCAACGCCATCAAGTTCACCGAGGTCGGCGGCGTTTTGCTGAGCGCCGACCTGGCGCCGCCCAAGCCTGGTTCTGGCGGCCGCATCCGCTTCTCGGTGCGCGACACCGGACCGGGCGTCGCCCCCGAGGCCCGCGCCGCGATCTTCGAGGCGTTCGTCCAGACCGATCCCTCGCACCAGGCCCAATTGGGCGGGGCGGGCCTGGGCCTGGCCATCGTCGCCCGCCTGGCCGGCGCCATGAACGGCGAGGCCGGGGTCGGCGGCGAGCTGGGCCAGGGCGCCGACTTCTGGTTCGAGGCCCCGTTCGACTTCGCCCCGACGGCGCCCGTGGAGCTGCCGCTGACCGGCCGCTCCGTGGCCATCGCCTCGCCCAACGCCATGATCCGCGAGGCGGCCATCCGCCAGGTGCGGGCCAGCGGTGGCCAGGCCTTGCCGGGCGAAACCATCGCCGCCGCGCTGAAAGGCGCGCCGGCCGACGCCGTGCTGCTGCTCGACGCTGCTTTGTCCGGACCGCGCGGGGCGTTGAAGCCCCCGGCCGGCCGGGCCTGCGTCGTCCTGCTGACCCCCGAGCAGCGCGACCGCATTCCCAAGCTGAAGGCGGCGGGCCTGGGCTATCTGATCAAGCCCCTGCGTCGCGCCTCGCTGATCGCCCAGGTGCTGGAGGCCCGAGCGACCGACAAGGCCGAGATCGTCCCGACTGTCGCTCCGGCCCACGAGGACGACCGCATCGCCCCGGCCGCCGCCCCCGGCGTGCGCGTGCTGCTGGCCGAGGACAATCCGATCAACGCGCTTCTGGCCCGCGCCCTGCTGGAGCGCGAGGGCTGCAAGGTCGACCGCATCGCCAGCGGCGACGAGGCCGTTTCGGCCCTGTCGCGCGGCTTCTACGACCTGATCCTGATGGACCTGCGCATGCCGGGCCTGAACGGCATCGAGGCCACCAAGGCCCTGCGCGAGCGCGGCGTCACCACGCCCATCGTCGCCCTGACCGCCGACGCCTTCGACGAGGACCGCCGCGCCTGCCTGGCGGCCGGCATGAACGACTTCCTCGCCAAGCCCCTCACCCCGCCCGCCCTGCGCGGCGTGCTGACCAACTGGACCGGCCTTGGCTGGACGAAAGCCACGACGCGCGCCAAGGTCGCCGGCTAAGGGCGGGGCGGCTTCCCCGCATCGGGGACCGCCACGCATGACCGACGACGTCAAAGCCACGCCGGAGAAGAAGACCCTTCTCCAGACCCTGGCCTTCTTCGGCGAGCGCCGCAGCCTGGTGATGCTGGGCCTGGGCTTCGCCTCGGGCCTGCCCTTCATGCTGATCTTCGACACCCTGTCGCTGTGGCTGCGCGACGCGGGCCTGTCGCTGGCGGTGATCGGCTTCTTCAGCCTGGCCACGCTGAGCTTCTCATTCAAGTTCCTGTGGGCCCCGCTGATCGATCGCACCAAGGTCCCGATCCTGCATGGGCTGGTCGGCCACCGCCGCGCGTGGATGCTGGTCTGCCAGGCCGTGATAATCCTGGGCCTGCTGGCCATCTCGACCGTCAATCCGGCCACGAACCTGCCGCTGATGGCCGCCATCGCGGTGATCGTCGGCTTCGCCACGGCCACCCAGGACATCGTCATCGACGCCTGGCGGATCGAGGTGGTCGACACCGACCGCCAGGGCCAGATGGCCGTCGCGGTCCAGTGGGGCTATCGCGGGGCGATGATCATGGCCGGCGCCGTGCCCCTGCTGCTGGCCGAGCGCTTCGGCTGGAACATTTCCTATCTCGCCATGGCCGGCGCCATGATCATCGGCGTGATCTCGACCTTGGCGGCGCCGCGCGAGCAAGCCCACGCCATCCGCCCCATCCACACCGACGGCATCAACCAGCCCAAGGCGCTGGAGATCATCGAGTGGCTGGCCCGCCTGGTCATCCTGCTGGCCGGCGCCCTGCTGGTCGGCTCGGGCCTGTCGGGCGACGCCAGCCTGCTGTCCAAGATCGTAGGCGGCGACGCCCTGGCAGAAGCCTGGAAGGCCAAACCCAACGGCGTCTGGCTGCAGCTTGTTGGAGTCCTGGCCGGGCTGGGCGTGATCGTGGTCGCCGCCACGCCGATCCCCAAGGTCCCGACCAAGCCCGGCGTCTATCTGTCGACGGCGCTCTACTCGCCCCTCAAGGATTTCCTGACCCGTTTCTCGGGCGTGGCCGGCCTGATCCTGGCGGCGATCTGCGTCTACCGGGTCTCGGACTTCGTGCTCAACATCATGAACCCGTTCTACCGCGACATGGGCTTCACCCTGACCGAGATCGCCGAGATCCGGAAGGTGTTCGGCATCATCGCCTCGATGGCCGGCGTGTTCCTGGGCGGCGTGGTCGTCGCGCGGTTCGGCCTGATGCGGGCCCTGATCGTCGGCGCCTTCGCCCAACCGATCAGCAACCTGATGTTCGCCCTGCTGGCCATGAGCGGCCACAGCGTGCCGATGCTGTTCACCTCGATCTGCATCGACAACATCGCGGGCGGGGTCGCTGGAACAGCTTTGATCGCCTACATGTCCAGCCTGACCACGGCAGGCTTCACGGCCACGCAATACGCCCTGTTCTCGTCGCTCTACGCCTTGCCCGGCAAGCTGATCGCCTCGCAGTCGGGCCGGATCGTCGAGGCCTCGGCCGTGGCGGCGGAGGCCGGCGGTCCGATCGGGGCGCTGAAGGGCCTGTTCACGCGCCTACCGCCCGAAAGCTTCACCGCCGCCGGCGCCAAGCTAGGGGTCAGCGCCCCGGCCATGGCGGCCGGCTACACGGCCTTCTTCATCTACACGGCGCTGATCGGCGTCGTGGCCATCGCTTTGTCGTTCATGGTCGCCGCCCGCCAGCCCCGGCACATGACGGCCAAGGCTGCGGCCGAGGCCGAAGCCGCGGCCGCAGCCGCAGCCGCAGCGGAACCTGGCTAGGTCTCGCTCTTGAGGCACACCACCTGGGCCACGCGCAGGTCGCGGCGCAGGCCGTCGGCCACGCGGCCGTAGTTCTCGGTGGTGATCGCCTCGCCCAGGGCGAAGCTGGCCGGACGCCGGCGGCTGTGCTTGAGCAGGTCTTCGACCGTCTCCTGGGCCGTCGTGTAGATCCGGCCCCGACGCGGCGACTCGGCCACGGTGACGCCGATCACCCGGCCGGCGCTGTCGAGGGCCGGAGCGCCCGACAGACCCGACAGCGTGCCCTTCAGATTGTCGGTCCGACCGACCTCGGCCCAGACCAGCACCGGTTCGACCCGAGCCCCGCGCCCTCGGACGACCAGGTTCTCCCGGCCCAGCAGGCGCGACGTCRCTTCGCCGGGATGGCCCTGCGGAAAGCCCGGATGATAGGCCCGCTCGCCGCGCCTCGGCGGCTCGGTCGCGGCGCGTAACGGCACGGCGGGCGCTCCGCCTTCGGTGGTCAGGATGGCGGCGTCCCCGGAC
>NZ_JBFTZS010000428.1:0-3986 GCF_056406675.1 Caulobacter sp. P1_B12_2
GCCCAAGATCGACTACGACGCCGGCAAACTGGTGCCTAACCAGGCTCCCGCCGCGATCACCACCGCGCTGAACGGCGAGCCGATCGACGTCACGCCCCAGATCGACAAGATGCTCGACGCGTGGCGAAACCGCCCGAAGACGCCGCCGACGACGCCCAAGCCGCCAACCGATCCGCTGGCGGTGATCCCCGAGATCCAGGCCGCCTGCGCGGCCTATGCCGGCGTGCCCGAGCGCTGGCGGCGCTGCACGGCCGACGCGTGGCGCAAGGCCGGGCTGCGCGGCGAGCCGCCGCTGGTTCTGCAGACCCCGCCCGTCGCCGAGCCGCCGCCGCCCGTCGTCAAACCGCCGCCGCCTGTTCAGCCGCCCGTGGTCTCGAACCCGCCGGTCCAGACGCCGCCGCCGCTGACGCCGAAAGCGGTCGAGCCCGAGCCGGTGCGGCCCGTGGCCGTCGTCGAGCCCGATCTTCCGCCGGTCGCGGTCGCGCCGCCCCCTGCGGCCCCGTCGCCGCCGCCGGCGGTGGTCCCGCAACAAGCGCCGCCTCCGCCCCAGGAACCGTCGATCCCGATCTGGGCGTGGCTGGTCGCCCTGGCCGTGGCGGCGGGGGGCGGCTTTGGCCTCTCCAGGCTGCTGGGCCGAGCGCGGCCGCCGTCGCCGCCAACGCCGCAGCCCGCGCCCTCGCCGTGCACGCCCGCCATCGCCCTGGTCGCCGACCCCGGCGTCGTGGTCCTGACGCCCGACGGGCCGCCCCGCGCCGGCATGGCGGTGTCGCTCCGGTTCGAACGCGCCGCCGACGGCGGTGAGGTGAGGCTGGACTATCCCACGCTGGAGACCGCGCCATGACCGAAGCGGCCCTGGACCCGTCCGTGATCGGCGGCGCGACGACCTGGCGCGCCCTGTTCGCCGAGGACGGCGGCGATCCTCTGGAGGCCTGCAAGGACGCCCCGCCCCTGGCCGAGGCCATCTCCCAGGCCGCCCAGAAGTTCCCCAGCGCCTGCTGGAAAGACGTCGAGAGCGGGTGCCGGGACGAAGTCGGCAAGCTGCTGGACCTGTCGGTCGAGAAGGTGCTGTTCGACGGCTGGATGAAGCTGGAGCGCTTCAAGAAATGCGTCGAGGAGTCCAAGGTCCGTCCCGACGACGCCTTCTTCCAGGATCTGGACGACCACAAGATCGCCTCCACCCACAAGCCGCGCATCGAGTTGCGCTACGGCGCGGTCAAGGTCGCCGACCTCGACTTCGAGATCGAGCTGGCCCTGAAGGTCAAGGGCGTGCGGCTGGAGGTGCGCGGCGGCAAGGTCGTCTGCGCCACGGCGGGGATCTTCGCCGCCAGCGCCAAGCTGTCGCTGCACGAGAACGTGCTGGTCGAGAAAGGGACGCCGGAGTTCTCGGCCCCGGCCAAGATCCGGTTTTCCTGAGCGGCGCGGCTCTTCCTTTTCCGTCGCAAGCGGCTAGGGAGGAAGCGTCAGTTCAGGAGACCTCCATGTCCGCCAACGCGCCGCTCGTCATCGGTCTGGTCGCTCACGACGACAAGAAGGCGGCCCTGGTCGATTGGGCCGTGACGCATCGGGCGTTCCTGTCTCAGCATCGACTCTACGCCACCGGCACAACGGGCGGGCGGATCCTGGAGGCCCTGCCGCAGCTGGACCTGACGCGCCTGAAGAGCGGCCCGCTGGGCGGCGATCAGCAGCTGGGCGCCCTGCTGGCCGAAGGACTGCTGGACATGCTGGTGTTCTTCGTCGACCCGCTGTCGCCGCAGCCGCACGACGTCGACGTCAAGGCGCTGATCCGCATGGCGACCCTGGCCGACATCCCCTTCGCCTGTAACCCGGCCACGGCTGACCTGATCGTGGCGGGGCGCTAGACTCTTCCCTAGCCGGAGAACTTCAGCAGGTTCGGCCTCGGGATCGCGGCCTTGAACGTGCCCCGGGTCTTGGCGGTGTCGAGGCCGAAGTCGGCCCAGGCCTTCAGGAAGCCGGCGGCGGGTGTCGTGTCGGACAGCGGCGACAGGACCAGCACCGGGCGGGCGGCCAGCAGCTTGCGGGCGGCGGCCCAGGCCTCGGGCTCGGCGAGGGCGTAGGCGCCGTCGCTGGTCACGAGCTCGGCGGCCAGGGCGGGATCGTTGAAGTGCAGGGTCACCGCCGTACCGACCGGCAGGTCGGCCAGGGCCGTCAGCGCCTCGATCACCCCGGTCAGCACCATCCTGGCGCCGCTCACCCGGCGCTCGCCCCCGGCCGCGCCGGCCAGGGTCCCGTCGGCGTTGCGCCGCACGTGGGCCCAACCGCCGTAGCCGGGATCGGGTTTGCAGAGCGAGGCGGTCCAGAGATCGACGGAGGCGGTCATGGCCCCCTGTTTAAAGGCGCGGTCGGAAACTGGCCAGAGGAGGAGGGCAGAGGCGCCGTGACGAACGCTGTTCTCCGAGGCATGCTCGCCTCCCGTTCGCCGAGTCGGAGCCTGGCATGTCGGATCTCGTACTCGCCATACTGCACCACCTGCTGATCCTGTCGCTGGCGGGGCTTTTGGCCGTGGAGCGAGTCCTGGTGAGGCCCGGCTTGAGCGGGGCCGCGCTGGGGACCTTGGGACGGATCGACGCCGCCTACGGGGCGACGGCGGGACTGATCCTGGTGGTGGGGTTCTGTCGCGTCTATCTCGGCGCCAAGGGGCCGGCCTTCTATCTGGAGAACCCGGTCTTCTGGGCCAAGATCGCCGCCTTCGCGGTGGTGGGGCTGCTGTCGATCATGCCGACGATCGCCGTCTTCAAATGGCGCAAGCAGGCCCAGGACGATCCGGCCTTCACACCCTCCGACTCGGACGTCGCCAAGGTGCGGCGGGCGATTGGCTGGGAGCTGATCGTCTTCGCTCTGATCCCGATCTTCGCCGCCGCCATGGCGCGCGGCTACGGCCTCTAGCGGCCCGCGACCCGCCGATCGGGCGGCGGCTGGGAAGCTGCGCCGGAACGGAAAGTAAACCTGGTGTTAAAAACCATGGTTAACGTCATTTTCACTTCGGTGAACAATGTTCTAACAGGCGCGCCCATCCGCGCTTCCCGTAAAGATCCACCAAGCAAGAACTGTGCCAAATCGGTGCAAAAACAGGGGTTTGGCGGCATTTTGGAACGAAGTGTAAACACGCTCCAAATATTTATGGTTAACGCCATCTTAGGACCTATTAACCGCTTGTTAAGCGCGTTGGCTCCGGCTTTGCTACTCGAGCGTTGAACCCTTGCCGGACGTCCCGGCGTGGGACGGTCCGTGTGCGGAGTGCGCAGCGATGTTTGATTTCGGTCGTGATCTGAAAAGGCTCTTTGGAGTCGACGCCGGGGCGCCCGCCAGGGCGGCGGCGCATCGCGACGGTCTGACCGGCGGCGACACCTCGCTGCTGGAGCTCTTGGATCTGCGCCTGCTGGTCAACGAGGCCCGCTCGGCCGATGTCGCCGCCGGCCGGATCGGCGCCAAGGATCGCGGTCACCGTCTGCTGGAAGCCGCCACCGTCTGGCGCGAACTGGCCCGCCGCTCGGGCGACGCCGCCGCCCTGCGCAAGGGCGCGGCCCAGGCCGAGGCCGCCGCCAAGATCTTCGAAGCCGAGCATAAGCAAGAGAGCCTGGCCGCCGCCCGCTGCGAGCAGGCGACCCTGGCCGTCCTGGGCGCCGACCTGTTCGGCGACGAGGGCCTGCACGCCGCCGCCGGAGCCACCCTGACCCTGGCCAAGACCGCGCCCGGCCACCGCTGCGCGATGGCCGAGGCCCTGCTGGCCGGGCTGGAAGGCCGCGTGGCCCTGGGCGAAAACGACCTGGACCGCGCCCTGGCCGCCGCCGAGGCCTTCGAGTCGCCGCTGCGGGGCCTGTCGGCCGCGCGTCGCGTGAAGGGCGGAGCGTCCCGCCTGCTGCTGGCCGACCAGCGCGCCGCCCGCGTCGAGCTGTTGCTGGCCTGCGCCRCCCGCCTGAAGGACCGCGCCCTGACCGAGGTCGCGCTGAACGAGGCCAAAGAGGCCG
>NZ_JBFTZS010000429.1:0-3974 GCF_056406675.1 Caulobacter sp. P1_B12_2
CGGTCGATCCGACCACCGGCGAGGTGATCTGGCGTCAGGCGACCGCCGGCCCCGCCGACGTGGGGGCGGCCGTCGAGGCGGCGCGCAAGGCGTTCCCGGCCTGGGCCGACCTGCCGCGCGAAGAGCGGATCGCCGTCCTGCGCCGCTACAAGGACGTGCTGGTCACCCGCACGGGGAGCTTCGCCGAGGCCCTGAGCCGCGAAACCGGCAAGGCGCTGTGGGAGACCAAGGCCGAGCTGGGCTCRATGGCCGGCAAGGTCGAGGCCTCGATCAAGGCCTATGACGAACGCACGGGCGAACACGCCAGCGATATGGCGTTCGGTCGCGCCGTGCTGCGCCACCGTCCGCACGGCGTGATGGCGGTGCTGGGGCCGTTCAACTTCCCGGGCCACCTGCCCAACGGCCACATCGTGCCGGCGCTGCTGGCCGGCGACACCGTGGTGTTCAAGCCGTCGGAAGAGACGCCCCTGGCCGGTCAATTGCTGGTCGAGGCGCTGGAGGCGGCCGGCGTGCCGCCTGGCGTGGTCAATCTGGTGCAGGGCGGCCGCGAGGTCGGCCAGGCGCTGATCGACCAGGAGATCGACGGCCTGCTGTTCACCGGCTCGGCCGCCGCCGGCGCCGTCTTCCGCCGCCACTTCGCCGACCGCCCGGACGTGATCCTGGCCCTGGAGTTGGGCGGCAACAATCCGCTGGTCGTCTGGGACGCCGGCGACGCCGAGGCCGTGGCGGCCATGGTCGTGCAGTCGGCCTTTATCACGACCGGCCAACGCTGTTCGTGCGCCCGGCGCCTGATCGTGCGTGACGACGCGAGCGGGCAGGCGGTGATCGACGCCGTCGCCGCCTTGTCCGAGCGTCTGGTCATCGGGCCGTGGAACGGTCGCGAGGAGCCCTTCATGGGGCCGCTGATCTCGAACCGCGCCGCCGCCGCGGCCTTGGCCGGCGCCAAGGCCATGCCCGGCAAGGCCGTGCGCGCCATGACGGCCGTCGACGGTCTGAGCGGTGCGTTCGTCTCGCCCGGGCTGGTGGACGTGACCGGCGAGACCATCGCCGACGAGGAGTTGTTCGCGCCGCTGCTGCAGGTGCGCCGGGTCGGCTCGTTCGACGAGGCGATCGCCGCCGCCAACGCCACGCGCTACGGCCTGTCGGCCGGACTGATCTCCAAGGATGCGGCGCACTGGGATCATTTCCTGAAGCGCATTCGGGCCGGCGTCGTCAACTGGAACCGGCCGACCACCGGCGCGGCCGGGACCATGCCGTTCGGCGGCTTGGGCAGCTCAGGCAACCACCGGCCCAGCGCCTATTACGCGGCCGACTACTGCGCCTATCCCGTGGCCAGTTTCGAGGCGCAGGGCGTGGCCAATACCCTGGGCGATATCAAGGGCCTGCGCGAATGACTTCCCGCGCGGTCGAGGCCAATTGCGACGGCCTGGTCGGGCCGACCCACTCCTATGTCGGCTTGTCGCCAGGCAACATCGCCAGCCAGACCAACGCCGGCGAAATCTCCAATCCGCGCGCCGCGGTGCTGGAGGGCCTGACCAAGATGCGCAAGCTGGCTGATTGGGGCGTGCCGCAGTTCGTGCTGCCGCCGCACGAGCGGCCGGACCTGGCGCTGCTGCGTTCGGTCGGCTTCTCGGGCTCCGACGCCCAGGTGCTGGAAAAGGCCTGGAAGGACGCGCCCGCGCTGGCCGCCGCTTCCTGCTCGGCCTCGCCGATGTGGGCCGCCAACGCCGCCACGGTCACGCCCAGCGCCGACACGGCCGACGGCCGGGTGCACTTCACCCCGGCCAATCTGCTGACCAACCTGCACCGCAGCCTGGAGGGCGAGCAGACCACCCGAAGCCTGCGCCGGCTGTTTCCTGACCGGGATCGGTTCGCCGTGCATGAGCCGCTGCCGGCCCAGCCGCACCTCGCCGATGAGGGCGCGGCCAACCATGTGCGACTGTGCGCCGACCATGGCGAGGCGGGGGTCAATCTGTTCGTCTGGGGGCGCGAGGCCTGGGAGCGCTGGGACGGCCGCTATCCGGCCCGCCAGACCCGCGAGGCCTTCGAGGCGATCGAGCGCCGGCACGGCGCGGCGCGCGGCGTGTTCGCCCGCCAGGGCATGGCGGCGATCAACGGCGGCGCCTTCCACAACGACGTGGTCTGCGTCGGGACTCGCCAATGCCTGCTGTTCCACGAGCGTGCCTTCGAGGATCGCGCGGCGATGGAGGACGGCGTCCGTCGCGCCGCCGACGGCCTGTTCGAGCCGGCCTTCGTCGAGATCAGCGAGGCCGACCTGCYGATGGACGACCTGGTGAAGAGCTATCTCTTCAATTCCCAGCTCCTGGTCCTGCCCGGCGAGGACCGCCTTGTGCTGCTGGCGCCGGGCGAGACCCGCGACAACCCACGCGCCCACGCGGCCGCCCAGGCCCTGGCCGGCTCCAATGGCCCGATCGGCCGGGTCGAGTATGTCGATGTGCGCCAGAGCATGCGCAACGGCGGCGGTCCGGCCTGCCTGAGGTTGCGGGTCGTGCTGACCGACGCCGAGCTGGCGGCGACCAATCCTGGCCAACGGTTCGACGCGGGCCTGCACGGGCGCCTCAACGCTTGGGCCGAGCACCGCTACCGCGACCGTCTGGCCCCAGCCGACCTGACGGATCCGGCGCTGATCGTCGAGGGGCGTGAGGCGCTGGACGAACTGACGGCGATCCTCGACCTTGGCGGTGACTTCTATCCGTTCCAGCGAGCCGCCTGAGCATGAGCGACTTCACCGTCCGCCCCGCAACGTCGCAGGACGCCGAAGCCATCCTCGCATTGCATCGCAAAGTCGCTGCTCAGCCCGGCGGCCTGGCGCGCCAGCCTGACGAAGTGACGGCCGGCTACGTCGCCCACGCCTTGGAGGCCGCCGCCGACGGCGGGGTGAACCTGGTGGCCGTGAGCGCGGACGGGGCGCTGTGCGGCGAGCTGCATGTCGAGCGGATGCAGATCGCGATCTTCGCCCATGTGCTGACGGACCTGACCGTGGCGGTCGATCCGGATTGGCAGGGCAGAGGCGTCGGCTCGGCGCTGTTCCGCGCGCTGATCGACACGGCCAGGGCCATGACCCCGCCGGTCGGCCGGATCGAGCTCTGGACCGGCGCGGCCAATCTCGGCGCCCAGCGGCTCTATGAGCGGCTGGGTTTCAGGATCGAGGGACGGATGATCGGTCGGGGGCGGCTGCCGGACGGCACGGTCGACGACGACATCGTCATGGGCCTGCTGCTGAACTAGCCGCGGAGCGTCGTCAGGGCCTGGGGAAAGCGGCGCGAGAGCGGCGCCTCGACGGCGCCGAGCTCGACCGCATAGTCCCCCGAGCCCTCGGGCCGAAGGCCGGTCATCCGGGTGGGGTTCACCAGCCACGAGCGATGGGTGCGCAGGAAGCCGTGATCGGCCATCTGGGTCTCCAGGGCGCTGAGCGACGAGCGCATCAGCGGACGCCGACCGTCTGCCAGCAGGAACTCGGCATAGTTTCCGGCCGAACGCACCGCCAGGATTTCGGACACCGGCACGCGGACCAGGCGCGCGCCGTCGCGGATGTCGAAGCTGGGCGCGGTCGAGGTTGTCTGGGTGTGAGCGGCGGCCTCGCGGGCGCTGCGCCTCAGCGACAGATAATAGATGATCGAGGCCAGACCGTAGGCCATCAGGTCCTTGCGGAACTCGTAGGGGAACTCCGTGGACAGCGGCCCGAACTGGTAGGGACCGCCCATGAAGGCGAGGTAGGCCAGTTTGCGCAGCGCCACGAACCCCGAGACGTGCAGCACCGAGTAGAGCACGACCGCCACCAGGTGAATCGGAGCGGCCCGCCACCAGCGCGGAGCGGTTCGGGTCGTCCAGACGGCGACGGCGGCGGGGATCATGAAGATGGCCAGGGTCACCAGGGCGCTGCTGCCCTCCCAGATCGCCGGACCCAGCGTGCCGAGGCGTGGCGCGTCGTGGCGGAGAGTCAGGACATTGAC
>NZ_JBFTZS010000430.1:0-3963 GCF_056406675.1 Caulobacter sp. P1_B12_2
GGCCATAGATGCGGGCGGTGAAGTCCAGGTTCTCGCGGATCGACAGGTCCTCGTAGAGCGAGAACTTCTGGGTCATGTAGCCGGTCTGGCGCTTGATCTCCTCGGCGTGGCGCCGGAAGTCCAGGCCCAGCACCGTGYCCTCGCCGGCGTCGGGGGTCAGCAGGCCGCAAAGCATCCGCAGGGTGGTGGTCTTGCCCGACCCGTTGGGGCCCAGGAACCCGGTGATCTTGCCCGCGCCAACCTGGATGGTCAGGTCCTGGACCACGTGCTTGTCGCCGTACGACTTGTCGAGACCGCGCACGTCGACGGCAAGAGCGCCCGCCGGCGCTTCCTTGGCGACGGCGGCGGCGCTCACCTGCCCGCGCCCTTCAGTGGAACCACGTCGACCGGAAGGCCGGGCGGCAGGTCGGCCGGATGGTCCGGCAGGGCCTCGACCAGGAACACCAGCCGGTCGCGGGCGTCGCGGCTGTAGATCACCGGCGGCGTGAACTCGGCCCGGGGGCTGACGAAATTGATCCGTGCGCCCAGCCCCGGCTTGCAGCCGTCGCAGGCGAAGGCGATCCGCGTCCCCGGCCTGTAGAGCGCGACCTCGGCCTGGGGCACGTAGAAGCRCAGGCGCACCCGGTCGTCGGCCAGCAGGGCCACGACCGGCTGGTTGGCCGCCACCCACTCGCCGGGCTGGTAGAAGACGTCCTGCACCCGGGCCGCCGTCGGGGCCTTGGGGCTGATCTGGTCCAGGCGATCCTGGGCGGCCGCCAGCTGGTCGCGGGCGGCGGCGGCTTGGCTCTCGGCGGCGCGGACAGCATCCGGTCGCGCGCCCAGCGTGCCGACCCGGCGCTGCTGCTCAACGGTGCGGACATTGGCCTGGGCGGTCTTCAAGGCGGCCTTGGCCTGGTCCAGCCGGGCGGGGGCGTAGATGCCCTTGGCGGCCAGCGGCGCGATGCGGTTGTAGTCGGCCTGGGCCTCGGCCATCTGCGCCTGGGCGGCGGCGCGCTGGGCGTCATAGACCGCCAGCTCGTCCGGCCGCTGACCCTTGGCGGCGTCCTGCGCCTGGGCCTGGACGGCGGCGGCTTGCGAGGCGGCCTGGTCGCGGGCGGCCACCAGCTGGGCGGCGTCCAGGGCGAACAGCGGCTGGCCGGCGGCGACGCGCTGGCCGCGCTGCACCGACACCGTGCTGACCGGCCCGGCCATCGAGGCCCCGATATAAAGCGTCTCGCCCTCGACATAGCCCGACAGGCGTCGGGGATGGGCCGATCCCGGCCCCCAGATCCGCCAAGCGACGAACCCGACCAGAAGGACCGTCGCGACGGCCAGGACGATGCGAACTTGCGGCTTCATGCGCGCCCCTCCCCCGTGTCGACCAGCATGCCTCTCAAGACGACCTCGGCGTGCTGGGCCAGCAGGGCCTTCAGGTCGATCGGCTTGACCCCGATCGGCACGAACACCTCGCGCCACAGCACGCCCAGCAGCAGCGGTCCCGCCAGGCTGAACACATAGAGCTGAGGATCTCCGGGCCGCACCTCGCCGCGCGCCTGGGCGGCTGTCACCGCCGCGCTCATCGCGCCCAGCATCACCGAGACCACGTCCTCGTGCCAGACTTTGGCCAGCTCCGGAAAGTTGCGCGACTCGCCGATCACCATCTTGGCCACCGCCCCCAGCTGGCTTTCCGTCATCATCTCGGCGATGCGGGCGAAGACCAGGCGGATCAGGTCGCCGAACGGCAGCGGGCTTTGGCTCACGAAGCCGGCGACGACCTCGAGGTTCGGCGCGATCGTCTCGCGCACCACCGCCCGGAACAGATCCTGCTTGGTCTCGAAATAGAGATAGAGCGCACCCTTGGACACGCCCGCCCGGGCGGCGATGTCGTCCAGCCGCGCGGCCGCGAAGCCCTTCTCGGAAAACACCACCAGCGCCGCGGCGATGATCTCGCCGGGCCGGGCCTCGCTACGTCGTCGCCACTTGGGTTGGCCGGGCTGCATGACGGGTCTCGATATATAACTGACGGGTCAGTTATATATCGCGATATCGCCGCTTGTCAAAGTGACGACAGCCGCTCGACCTGAAGTGGCGCCTCGTCTAGCTTGGCCACATGCGCACATGGCTGCCGCCCGTCGCCGCGATCGTCTTGGTCACCCTTGCCCCGGCCGGCCCCGCGCGGGCTCGGGACGACGGCGACGCCGCGCGCTGCGCCGGCTACGCCGCACGGCTGGACAGGCCGCTGGGCGACCTGACCGGAGTACGGGCCTACCGCGACTGGGCGTTTTTGCTGGGCGGCTTCAATCCGATCCCGTTCAGCCCCGCCGCCGTCTCGGGCGAAGTGGCCAGCCGGTGCGGCGACGAGGCCGCCAGACCCAACACCCTGAACTTCCTTCAACACGTCCTGGCCGCAACCGGAGACCTCGACGCCGCCGAGGCGATCGTGCGCGACCAGCAGGCACGCTCGCCGTCCAATGCATCGCTCGAAGCGCTCGCGCGCCTGCGGCTGCGGCGGGGCGACGAAGCCGGCGCCTTGGCCCTGGTGCGGCCGGTCGCATCCGTCGAGCTCTCCGACGAGCGGATCCTCGCCGACCTCTACGACGGCCTCGGCCGTGAGCTTGTAGGCGACGTCGACCAGCGCGCGGCCCTCCACCTGATGCGCAAGGGCGAGGCGCATTGGCGCGCGCTGACCGACGCCGATCCGAGCCGCCGGATCCAGGCGGGCCTTGTCCGCGCGATCAGCTTGCAGGGCGCGCCGCTGGAACGCCTGGGCGAGAGCCATGCCGCCGCCGAGGCCTACGGCCGCGCCGCTGCCCTGCTCGAAGTCCAGCGCGCGCGCCCGCTGGACCGTTTCGACGCGCAGTCGCTGAGCGCGGGGCTGATGACCCTCTATGCCTCGCAAGTGCGCGCTCGCGCGGCCGCAGGCGAGCGGGCGGCGGCGGTGGAGGCCGCGAGTAAGGCCTCCGCCCTGATCGAAGGCGAGTTGTTCGCTCCGCCGGGCAGCGGCCTGGACGGTCAGATCGCGACCGGCCGCTGGGCCGGCGACCCGACAGCGGGCGCCACGGCCGAGGCCTTCCGCCAGATCGGCGCCGACCTGGTCAAGGTCGGCGCACCGGACGCGGCCTTGCCGTTCCTGAGATTCATCGCCGACTTTGGGGCGCAGGCCGCCCGGTCTCAGGGTCATCCCTATGAAGGCCGCGAATTGATCAGGATCGCCGAGGCCCAGCGCTTGGCGGGCCAGCCCGACCAAGCGCTGCAGACCATCGAAGCCGCCGTCCCCCTGTTGCGCGTCGCCTCGCCCGACACGATGATCGAGGTCACGCGCCGCTTCACTGCCGACGGCCTCTTTGAGCGGGGCCTCGATCTCGATGCTCTCGGACGACGCGCCGAGGCCTGCGCGGCGTTCCGCGACGCCCGCGCGACCTACAGCGACAAGCCGACCCATTATCCGGTGACCGACCCGCTGCTGACGCGGCTCGATGAGGCCGTGGCGCGCCGGGCCTGCGCCGCCTAGACCCTTCCCGCGTCCCGCAGCCGCTTGCGCTTCCCGCCCAGTGCGTCCGGCCGGTTCAGCACCTTGCGGTACTCGTCGCGGCGTTCGTGGATCGAGGCGATGACCAGGCCCATCGGCACGCCGATGTCGACCAGYACGGCTTCCGACAGCTGCAGCGAGGCCTCGATGGTCTCGGGGACGGCGTCCGTGGCGCCCAGTTCGTAGAGGCGGGCGGCGTGGCGGGCGTCGCGGGCCCGGGCGACGATGGTCAGGTCGGGGCGATGGCCGCGGGCGGTGGCCACCACCGCCTCGGCGGCTTCGGGCGAGTCCATGGTCACCACCACGGCCCTGGCGTGGTCCAGGCCGCAACGCTCGAGCAACTCGACCCGCGAGGCGTCGCCGAAATAGACACGGTGGCCGGCGCGGCGGCCCTGCTGGACGAAGCTGGGGTCGCGGTCGATGGCGATCCAGGGCAGGTCGTGGCGGTCCAGCAT
>NZ_JBFTZS010000431.1:0-3945 GCF_056406675.1 Caulobacter sp. P1_B12_2
CGCAGGCGGATACCGAGGCGGCGCGCGCGGCGGTGCGTTCGTTCAGGGCCTTGGGCGGCGGCTGGAACGCGACCGTGGGAAGCTAATTATCCGGGAACGGAAGAGCGAAGCGCCGACCGCGACCGGGCTGATTGGCGACAACGGGCGTCGATCTGAGGGTCGCGTTTCTGGAGGGGTGCCAGGGTCGGCTTTTGGCTTGTTTCAGAAGAGCGACCGGACGGCGCGGCTTCTGGCAAGCTAACCTCGACACCCGTTTGGACCGCGTTTCGGTGCAATTCAATACCACTGAATAGGTCGTACCTTCTGCTTTGAGCTTTCTCGCGACCGACCGCCGATCCATCTGAAATGCCTTGGATATCTCGTGTATCGAGCAAGGTCCTGTAGGAAGAAGCTCGGTCAGGGCCTCGCGGACACGCCGGGTCGTTCCTGGCGCGCGTCGGACCGATCGCCTCGAGCCGTTCCTTCCGCACCCCCCAAACGGGGATTGTGGCGCTTGTCCCGTCCTCGCTAGGTCGAAACTCGCCGTTAGAGAGACGGCGCTCTTTCAAGTGATCGAGTGGGGGTGTTGCATGTCGAAGAACCAGATCGGACGCGGCGAGACGCAGCGTAGTCCACGGGCCCTGTGGCTGGCGGGGACGGCCTTGGGGTGCTCGCTATTGGTCCAGCCCGCCGCCGCCCTCGCCGCCGACGAATGCGGCGCGCCCGTGAGCGGCGTCGTGACCTGCCCGGGCCCCACCACGACCGGCGTCAGCTACACGACGATCGACGACCTGATCCTGAACCTGCCCGCCTCGGCCTCCAACACCGGCGCGACCGCCGTGAAGGTTTCCGGTGGGGCAGGCGACATCCGGGTCGCGGCGGCCGACATCGCCACCAGCGGCGACAACGCTCCGGGTCTGGTGGTGACCACCACCAGCGGCGCGATCGACATCGATGTGACCAAGGCGACCACCACGGGCGTCGGCTTCGGCGGCGTCGACACCAACGACGCGATCATCGCCCAGTCGGTCAGCGGCGCGGTCAAGGTCAAGGCCGGCGAGCTGTCGACGGCGGGGCTCTATACATCCGGCGTCGCGGCGGGATCCAGCACCGGCGACATCACGGTCGAGATCGACAAGATCGCCTCGTCGGGCCTGAACGGCGGCATCGTGTCGGCCCGTTCGCTCAGCGGTCCCGCCGGGGCGCCGACTGGCGGCGGCAGGGTGAGCGTCGTGGTCGGCGAGGCCACGACCACTAGGCCCAACGGCGTCATCGACGCCTATGCCTATGGCGACGTCTCGGTGACGGCCGGCACGATCGTGGCGTCGGGCGCGCCGACCGTGACGCCGGCGGGCAATACGGCCTACGGCCAGGCGATCGGCGCGCGCAGCTATAACGGCGATGTCAGCGTCAAGGTCGACGCGCTGTCGACCAGCGGCGTGGGCTTCCTCGGCGTCGCAGCCAACGCCGCGAGCGATGCGACCGTCGAGAGCGGAACGGTCACCACGGCCAGCGACGGCGCGTACGGCGTCTACGTCAAGGCGGGTGGGACGGCCAAGGTCGTAGCCGACACCACGACCACTCACGGCGCGGTGACCTACGACGGCTCGACCCACTACACCGACGCCATCCGTGTCGAGGCGGCCGGACTGATGGACGTGACTTCGCAGCACGCCGTCGCGACGGGCAACGGCGGCTCGGCGATCGTCGCCAGGGGCGACGGCGCGATCAAGATCATCAGCGGAGAGGCCTCGGCCAGCGGCGACGGCGCGCTGGTCAATGGCGCCCAGGTGTTCTCGAACGCCATCAGCGCCCAGAGCTTCCTGAGCGGCATCGATATCACCAGCGACAAGGCCAGCGCCGGGGGCGCCCAGTCTTGGGCGATCTACGCCTCGGCGGCCAACGGCGCGATCACCATCGACAGCGGGACGGCCACGGCGGCCGGGACTGGCGGTCGGGCGATCTACGCCAACGGCGGCGGCGGGGTGACGATCAAGAGCGACGGCGCATCGACCACGGGCGCGCCCAGCGGGTCCAACGCCGCCGACGCCATCATGGCCCTGACGTTCAACAAGAGCGCCAATATCGACATCACCAGCGGCTCGGCCAGCACGACCGGCAACAACGCCCGCGGCATCTACGCCTGGACGACCGGCGCGATCACCATCGACAGCGGCGAGGTGGCCACCACCGGGAACAACGCCCACGGCATCATGGTCGATTCCGACGGGGCGCTGGTGTTCGGCGCGCCGCACGTTCCTGTCGGCGGCGCGGGGACCCTGAGCATCGCCAGCGACAAGGTGTCGGCGACCGGCGCTGGCGCGATGGGCATCTGGGCGGACTACGCCGGCCCGATCAGCATCGACAGCGGCGAGATCACGGTCGGCAACGGCGTGGGTCTCTATGTCTACGGCCAGAACACGGTGGACGTCTCGGCCGACAAGGTCACGGCCAACGGCACGGGCGTGGTCGTCTACGGCCGCGAGGGCGCGGTGAACCTGGCCACAGGCGCGGTCTCGGCCGGAACCCAGGGCGACGTGGGCGTCTTCGCCCAGACCACCAGCGGTGACATCGTGATCAGCGCCCAGTCCACCAAGACCCAGGGCGACATGCTGACCGGCTTCACCGCCGACGCCGTGGGCGGGATCTCGACCAGCGGCGATGTCAGCGTGGCCAACGGCGACGCCCAGACGGCCGGCCGTTCGGCGTTCGGCGCCTACGCGATCAGCCAGACGGGCGCGGTGTCGATCGACAGCGGCTCGGTGGTCACGGCGGGCCAAGGCTCTACCGGGGTCTATGCCCGCGGCGCCAGCGCCTCGGTCACCAGCGGCTCGGTCCTCACGACGGGCGACGGGGCTCGTGGTGTGTACGCGTGGTCCAATGGCGACATCGCCATCGACAGCGGCGAGGTGATCACCACCGGCGCCAACGCCCACGGCATCATGGTCGATTCCGACGGCGCGCTGGTGTTCGGCACGCCGCACGTCCCGGCCGGTGGGGCAGGGACGCTGAGTATCGTCAGCGACAAGGTGTCAGCCACCGGCGCTGGGGCGATGGGCATTTGGGTCGACCATGCCGGCCCCATCGACATAGACAGCGGCGAGATCGCCGTCGGCAACGGGGCCGGTCTGTACGTCTACGGCCAGGGCGCGGTGGACGTCACCGCCGACAAGGTCACGGCGGGCGGCACGGGCGTCGTGGTCTATGGCCGTGAAGGCGCGGTGAACGTGACCACGGGCTCGGTCTCGGCCGGGACCGACGGCGACGTGGGCGTCTTCGCCCAGAGCACGACCGGCGACATCGTCGTCAACGCAGACGTCACCCGCACCGCCGGCCTGGTCGTGCGGGGCGGTGTCACGGCCGACGGGGTGGGCGCGCTCTCGACCAACGGTGGCCATGTGGTTGTCAACAGCGTCGACGCCGCCGTCGTCGGGCAGTACGCCACCGCCGTATGGGGCCAGTCGATCGGCGGCGACGTCGAGATCAACAGCGGCAAGGCCCGGGCCAGCAGCGACAGCACGCTGGCGCTCTTCGGCCGCGGCGATCAGGTGACGATCGTCAGCGAAGACGTCGAGATCGTCGGCGTCGGCTCGCGCGCCATCCAGGCCCTGGCCGACAATGGCGACGTGACGGTGACCTCGGGGCGCGCCGTCGCCAAGGACACCAACAGCGTCGCCATTGACCTGTACGCTAGCCACGACGTCGCCCTCAACGTCACGGGTCAAACCGTGGGCGGCCTGGCGGGGGTCCGAGTTTCGGCCCTCAATCGGGCCGGGGTCGCGGTGGGAGCGGACGCTTCGATCACCGCGCTGAGCGGCCCCGGCGTCGAGTTCCGCGCCGTCCCCGTGCCGGGCGGGGCAGGCTCGCCGACGGCCGACTACGGCGCCAGCCTGACCACAGCCGGCCATATCGGCGGCAGCGGCGCGATCGCCGTGAAGTTCGCCGGCGGGGCCGACACCCTGACCA
>NZ_JBFTZS010000432.1:0-3939 GCF_056406675.1 Caulobacter sp. P1_B12_2
CAACGACCGGATGACCGGCGACCTGTCGCCCGTCCACGATCCCTGCATCATCAAGCAGGGCGCGACCTATCACCTGTTCTGCACCAGCCAGGCCAACGAGAAGCCGGGCTTGATCCATTGGCGGACCTCGCCGGACCTGGTGACCTGGACCCTGGTCGGCGCCGTCATGCCCGCCTTGCCCGACTGGGCTCAGAAGGAAGTGCCCGGCACGCGCGGCGCCTGGGCCCCGGACATCAGCCTGATCAACGGGCGCTACCACCTCTATTACGCGCTCTCGACCTTCGGGAAGAACCGCTCGGTCATCGCCCTGCAGACCACCGCGACCCTGGACCGGTCGGACGCGGCCTTCGGCTGGCGCGACGACGGCGTGGTCCTGGCCTCCAAGTCCGGCGACGACTTCAACGCCATCGACGCCAACATCGTCACCACGCCGGATGGCCGCGTGTGGATGAGCCTGGGCAGCTTCTGGTCGGGCCTCAAGCTGGTCGAGATCGACCCGGTGACCGGGAAACCCAAGCCCGGCGCCCCGCTGACGGCCATCGCCGCCCGGCCCCATCCCGACGCCATCGAGGCGCCGTACATCATCCAGCGCGACGGCTGGTTCTATCTGTTCGCCTCGTTCGACTTCTGCTGCCGGGGCGCCGACAGCACCTACTACACGGTGGTGGGCCGCTCGAAGGCTATCGCCGGCCCCTATGTCGATCGCGCCGGCAAGGCGATGCTGATGAAGGGCGGCGGCTTCATCGTGCTGCACGCCGACCTGGATCCGACCAAGCGTTTCAAGGGACCCGGCCACGTGGCGGTGCTGCGCGACGTGGGTCGCGACTACATCGTCTACCACGCCTATGACGCCAAGAAGGGCGGCCTCCCGACCCTGCGCATCCAGCCCCTGGCCTGGACCGACGATGGGTGGCCAGTGGCCGTCTGAACCCTTTTCCCGCCTGAGTGCGTCCCCGACTGCGCCGTTCCGGACCCGCTCCGGGACGGCGCTTTTCTTTCCACCCAGGCTCGATTGCACCGGCTCTATTTGTCGGACTATATGATCGTCAAGCCGCCTTGAGAGCCGCTGTGTCATTGGAACGAGGAACCTCATGAAGACTTCAGGCCGCAAACTGACCGGCGCCCTCCTGGCCGCCACCGCCATCGCCCTTCCGGCGGGAGCCTTCGCGGCCGACTACGCCCGCGCCCCGTTCGGCAAGACGCCGGACGGCGTCGAGGTCGAGGCCATAACCCTGACCAATGCCAAGGGCGTCAGCGCCACGGTGATCACCTACGGCGCCACCCTGCAGTCGCTGATCGCGCCGGGCCGCGACGGGACCAAGGCCGACATCGCCCTGGGCTTCAAGGACGCCGAGTCCTACGTCAAGAACGCCAGCTATTTCGGGGCTTCGGTCGGCCGGTTCGCCAATCGCATCGGCAAGGGCCGCTTCGTCCTGGAGGGCAAGACCTATCAGCTGGCCCTGAACAACAACGGCGTCGCCGCCCTGCACGGCGGGGTCAAGGGCTTCGACAAGCAGGTCTGGAAAGTGAGCGACATCAAGCGCGGCCCCGTCGCCTCGGTCACCTTCACCCACGTCAGCCCCGACGGCGAGGAAGGCTATCCCGGCACGCTCACCGCCACGGCGACCTACGCCCTGGACGAGGCGAACAACCTGACGATCACCTACGGAGCCGTCACCGATAAGCCGACCATCGTCAACCTGACCAATCACGCCCTGTTCAACGTCGCCGGTGAAGGCGCGCCCGAAGGGGCGATGGGCAATGTCCTGACCCTGGAGTCAGACGGCTACACCCCGGTCGACGCCGAACTGATCCCGACCGGCCAGATCACCCCGGTGGCCGGCACGCCGTTCGACTTCCGCAAGCCGACGGTGGTGGCCGAGCGCCTGCGCGACGCGCGCGATCCGCAGATCGTCGTCGGCCGCGGCTACGACCACAACATGGTGCTGACCGGCAAGGCGGGCGGCGCCCCGCGCCTGGCCGCCCGCCTGGCCGATCCCAAGAGCGGCCGGGTGCTGGAGATCCTCAGCGACCAGCCGGGCATCCAGTTCTACACCGGCAACTTCATCGACGGCACGACGGTGGGCAAGAGCGGCAAGATCTATCGCCAGGGCGACGGCATCGCGCTCGAGCCCCAGCACTTCCCCGACGCCCCCAACCAGCCGGCCTTCGCGCCGGTGCGGCTGGATCCGGGCCAGACCTACAGCAACACCATGGTGTTCAGGCTGACGACGGACGGGAAATAGCCGCCCCTTGTCGGCGGATGGAGAAGTCTGCTCCCATGCGGACATGGCGACAGACTTCTCCATCCTCCCCGTCCGCACCAATGACGACCTCGCGGCCGTCGTCGCGCTGTTCGAGGACTATGTCGCCACCCTGACCGTCGACCTGGGCTACCAGGACTTCAGCGGCGAGTTGGCCGGCCTGCCCGGCAAGTACGCGCCGCCGAGAGGCGAACTGCTGTTGGCGCGGGACGCGGCGGACCGGCCGCTGGGCTGCGTGGGCCTGCGCCCCATCCCGCCCGACGGCTGCTGCGAGATGAAGCGCCTCTATCTGCTGCCTGCCGCGCGAGGCCTTGGCCTGGGCAAGGCGATGACCGAAGCGGTGATCCAGGCGGCCCGCGCCCTCGGTTATGACGAGCTGCGGCTGGACACCTTGCCCAGCATGACCACCGCCATGCGGCTCTACGACGCCATGGGCTTCGAACGCACCGGCCCCTATTACGCGCCGACGCCCGAGAGCACGGTGTTCATGCGGCTGAAGCTCTGACGACGATTAGGCCTTTTGCGCCACCAGTGAAGCGACGTCGTGGCGGATAATCCTGGCGGCGCGTTCGGCCTATCCCTGCGCTGCGGCGGACCGTCCGTCGCGCCACGGAGCGCTGAGCATGAAAGTCCTCTACGCCACACAGGCCACCGCCCTGGGCGGACGCGCCGGCTGGGCCGCCAGCGTCGACGGGACGCTGAAGGTCAAGCTGGCCAAGCCCAGAGCGCTGAACGGCATGGCCGGCGGCGGCGCCACGCCCGAGCACCTGTTCGCCGCCGGTTATGCCGCGTCCTTCCTGGAAGCCCTGCGCGCCGCCGCGTGCGAGACCGACTCCGTGATCACCGACGACGCCAACGTCACGGTGACGGTCGGCGTCAGCCGCCCCGAGGGCGAGGACGGCCTGGCGCTGGACGTGTCGCTGTCGCTGGACCTGCCCGACCTCGACCGCGAGTCCGCCCAGGCCCTGTCCACCCGCGCCCATGCCCTGTGTCCATATTCCCGTCTCCTGCGCGAACGGCTGGAGCCTCGCACCGCGGTCGCCTGACGTCTTTCAACACGTCGGCCTTGAGCTTGGCCCCGCAACGGTCTTCGATGAGCCGACTCACGGGGCTCAAGGGACGACCATGCCGCATCTGCCGGATTTCGAGGCCTGGGCGATTTTCGCCAAGGTCGCCGAGAAGGGTTCGTTCTCCCTGGCCGCCGAGGAACTGGGCCTTGCCAAGACCACCGTCTCCAAAGCCGTCACCCGGTTGGAGGAGCGGCTGCGCACCACCCTGCTGCACCGCACGACCCGCAAGCTGTCGCTGACCGAGAGCGGCCGCTCCTGCCTGGAGCGCGCCCTGCGCATCCTCAACGACGGCGAGGCGATCGAAGCCGAGATCCTGGAAGAGGCGGCGATTCCGCGCGGCCTGGTGCGCTTCGCCTCGACCGGCGCCTTTGGCGTGCGAACCCTGGCCCCGCTGATCCCCGAGTTCCTGAAGCGCTATCCGGAGATCGAGCTCGACTTCCATATCACCGACAACAGGGTCGACCTGATCGACGACGGCTACGACCTGATGGTCACGATCGGCCAACTCGCCGACTCCTCGCTTCGCGCCAGCCGCCTCTTCTCGCACCGGCTGCCGGTGGTGGGCGCGCCGGCGCTGTTCGAACAGTATGGCCGCCCCTCGCATC
>NZ_JBFTZS010000433.1:0-3939 GCF_056406675.1 Caulobacter sp. P1_B12_2
GTCCTCCCCATCCGCGCCTCTTCCACTCAGGATCTCCCCCGTGCAGAAGCCCTACGTCGCCGCCGACACCCGCTATGACGCCATGCCCTATCGCCGCACCGGCCGCAGCGGCCTGGACCTGCCGGCGATCTCGCTGGGCCTTTGGCAGAACTTCGGCGGCGAGGACGTGTTCGAGACCGGCCGCGCCATCCTGCGCCGGGCCTTCGACCTGGGCGTCACCCACTTCGACCTGGCCAACAACTACGGCCCGCCCTACGGCTCGGCCGAGGAGAACTTCGGCAAGGTGATGGCCACCGACTTCGCCGCCCACCGCGACGAGTTGATCGTCTCGACCAAGGCCGGCTGGGACATGTGGCCGGGCCCCTACGGCAAGGTCGGCGGCTCGCGGAAGTATCTGATCGCCAGCTGCGACCAGAGCCTCAAGCGCATGGGCCTGGACTATGTCGACATCTTCTATTCGCACCGCGTGGATCCCACGACGCCGCTGGAAGAGACCATGGGCGCCCTGGCCCACCTGCACCGCCAGGGCAAGGCGCTGTACGTCGGCATCTCGTCCCACTCGCCCGAACTGACCCGCCAGGCCGCCGCCATCCTGAAGTCGGAAGGCGTGCCGCTGCTGATCCACCAGCCGTCCTATTCGATGCTGAACCGCTGGATCGAGGACAGCCTGCTCGACACGCTGGAAGACCTGGGCGTCGGCTGCATTGCCTTCTCGCCCCTGGCCCAGGGCATGCTGACCAACAAGTATCTGGGCGGCGTGCCGCAGGATTCCCGCGCCGCCCGCGAGGGCTCGCTGGGCGGTCACCTGTTGAGCGCCGACAACCTGGCCCGCATCCAGCACCTGAACGAGATCGCCAAGGCCCGCGGCCAGAGCCTGGCCCAGATGGCCCTGGCCTGGGTGCTGCGCGACCCGCGCGTCACCTCGGCCCTGATCGGCGCGCGGACCGTGGCCCAGCTCGAGGACTCGCTGGCGGCGCTGAACACCCTGGGCTTCACGGCCGAGGAACTGGGCGAAATCGACCGCCACGCGACCGAGGGCGCGGTCGATCTGTGGAAGATTTCGTCGAATCTGGCCGCTTCGGATCTGCCCAAGAGCTGACTGCGTCTTGCGGTGGAGCGCCGTCGGAATACAATCGACCCATGAACGTGGGGGCCGACGGCTTGGACCGGACAGTGAGCGGTATGGACCGACTGACGCCGCGTGAGCGTGATTGCCTGCGTCTCGTGGACGAGCATCTCAGCTCGAAGGAGATCGCGCGTCGGCTCGGCCTGTCCAAGCACACCGTCGATTGGCACCTCGACAAGGCGCGCCGTCGCCTTGGCGTCGCCGATCGCTACGAGGCCGCCCGCCTGGTCTCGCCGCGGAACCAGACCCCCCCTCCGATCGCGTCAGGGTCCGACGCGGCGGGACTAGCCCCCTCTCCCTCCTCCAGGTCCTTTGACCCGGTCGAGACCTCGCGGATCTCCGGCCGGAAGGTCGAAGGCCGCGACATCGAGGAAGGAGCACCCGATGCCGCCACTTACGGACTCTCAGAAGGACGCGATCGAACAGGCCCTCAGCCTGCGCCAGGACGCCCTGAACTTTCACAAGACCTGGCCGACCCTCAACTCGCAGGACGAGCGGGTTCCGGGCTTCACCTGGACGGAGCTGGAACGCCAGCTCGCCAGCCTGGCGGCCAGCGCCCAGAGCGCCATGATGGCGTCGGACCTGGTCAGCGCGACGCGCAAGCAGGCCAATTTCAAGCCACCGGAAATGGTGCTGCGCGAGATTCTCTGCGTGGCCGGCGCCCTGATGGACGAGAGCTTCCTGTCGCCCATTCCTCCAGGGCAGGGCCGCTCGGAAATTGGGGAGGCCCCAATGACCTGACGCTCGGCCAGCGGCTGGCCTTCATCGCCGCCGTCATGCTCGCGACCGCCTTCGCGTTCGGATCCCTGCTCGCCGGCCTGCACGCCCTTCGAGGCCTGTTCTAGGCCGCCGCTTCCCGAACGCTCTCCACTTTCACCAGATGACGCGCCGCCTTCACGGCGCGGGGAGAACGTCATGCTCAAGGAACGCCGCACCGCCGCCGAGGCCGTGGCCGAAGCCCTGTTCGCCGCCGAGAACGCCATCGACGCGGCCATCGCCAGCACCGCCGCCCTGACCACCCTGATGCCGGCCTCGCGGGAAGCCGCGAACCTGTCGGTGATGGTCGGCCAGGACGCCCTGATCAGCGCGATCGAGACGATGCGCGCCCTGGGCGTGGCCCGGCAGAACATCCTCGAAACCCATCAGGGCCTCAGCAAGGCCCAGCACGACATCGGCCTCTCGGCCGTTTCCTTCGGCGGCGGCGGCAAGAAGCCGCCCCCCAGCCTGATCGGCAGCCTTCGGGCCGTGCCGACCACGCGCGAAGTCGCCTGACACCCTCCCCAACTCAGGCCTCGCGCCGCGGGCCCGATCATGCACCCCCACCTGATCGGG
Organism: Caulobacter sp. P1_B12_2; assembly: GCF_056406675.1. NCBI lineage: Bacteria > Pseudomonadati > Pseudomonadota > Alphaproteobacteria > Caulobacterales > Caulobacteraceae > Caulobacter > Caulobacter sp. P1_B12_2. The sequence continues at coordinate 2,459 of NZ_JBFTZS010000433.1, forward strand.
CCCGCGACTTCATGGATCGGTTTCGACCATGGATCGGGTTACCCTGGAGGCTGAAAGCGCCGCCAGCGCCCCGCCTTCGGACTTCTTGCCGATGTACGTCCAGACCCTCGACCAGCTGTTCAGCCTCGCCGTCCTGCTGACCTGTTGCGGCCTCGCCGTGTGGCGCGGACGATGGGTCGAGCAGGTCGCCGCGGCGGCGATGGCGGCGGCGTGGTTCGCCAGCCCCCTCGTGCAGGACGATCAGCAGACGCTGGGCGCCCAGAGCGGCGTCCTGGTGGTCGATATTTTGCTGCTGCTGGTGCTGCTGTACCTGGCGCTGACCGCGGATCGCTGGTGGACCATGGCGGCGGCGGCGTTCCAGGGCGTCGGCGCCCTGATCCATCTGGCGGCCGCGATCGACCGGCAGATCATCCCCCGCGCCTATTACGTGGCCGGCAGCCTGGTCAGTTATCTGGTGATGGGCGCCCTTTTGATCGGCGTCTGGAACGCCGGGCGCCGCAGACAGCCTGATCCGGACAGGCTCTCCTGACATCGCCGCGCCTCCTTACGATCATTTAATCCGGTGAACGGCGTTTCTCGGTTAGAAGGCGTTGGCTGTTCAAATAATCGGAGCTGAGGTGGTCGTGCATCAACGGATCAATAAACGCGGCCTGCGTTCGACTGCGTTGCCCGTGGTGCTGTGCATCGGCGCCCTGGGGCTGACCGCTTGCGATCATGGCGACAAGGCCAAGGCCAAGACGACCAAGCCCTCGCAGGCCGCCAGCCAGACCGTCGGCGTGTCCGTGGTCACCGTCCAGTCGCTGCCGCGCACCATCAACGCCTCCGGCACCGTCACGCCTTGGGAAGAGGTTCCGGTCGGCGCCGAGACCGGCGGCCTGACGGCCGTGTCGGTCAACGCCGAGGAAGGCCAGACCGTTCGCCAGGGCCAGGTCCTGGTGGCGATGAACGACACCATGCTGCGCGCCCAGCTGCGTCAGCAGGAAGCCGCGCTCGCCAGCGCCAAGGCCACCCTGGCCGAGGCCCAGGCGGCCCTGGGCCGCTCGCGCGAGCTGCAGGCCAAGGGCTATCTGTCGTCCGCCTCGCTCGACACCGCCACCGCCCGCCAGCAGACCGCCGTCGCCCAGGTCGCCTCGGCCGACGCCTCGCGCAACGAAACGGCCGCCCGCCTGGGCCAGGCCGTCGTCCGCGCCCCGGTCTCGGGCCTGATCAGCCGTCGCAGCGTCACCAAGGGCCAGATCATCTCGCCGGGCGTTGAGCTGTTCCGCATCGTCCGCGACGGCCGCCTGGAGCTGGACGCCGAGATCCCCGAATCCGACCTGCTGGCCCTGCGCGCCGGCATGCCGGCCACGGTCACCTCCGACCAGGTCGGCCAGACCACCGGGACGATCCGCATCGTCACCTCCGAGGTCAACATCCAGACGCGGGTCGGCCTGGCCCGCATCAGCCTGGCCCCCGGCAGCGGCTTCCGCTCTGGCATGTTC
>NZ_JBFTZS010000434.1:0-3930 GCF_056406675.1 Caulobacter sp. P1_B12_2
TGCCATCCTCGATGACCACGCGCTTGTAGACGCCGCGCCCGGCGTCGCGGAACACGATGTCCTCGCAGCCTTCACCGCCCGAGAACTTGCCGGCCGAGAACACGTCCACGCCCGAGACCTTGAGCCGAGTGGACAGGACGGAGCCTTCATAGGCCCCTTCCCCGTCGGTCATGGACTCGGCCAGCGCGCGGCACATGTCCCAGATGGGGGCGACCAGGCCGTAGCAGTTGCCCCGATGCTCGGCGCATTCGCCCACCGCGAACACCGCCGGGTCGGAGGTGCGCATGGCGTCATCGACGACCACGCCGCGATTGACGTTCAGGCCGGCCGTCCTGGCCAGACTGGCGTTGGGCTTGATGCCCACGGCCATGACCAGCAGATCGCACGGCAGGGTGCGGCCGTCCTTCAGCTTCAGGCCGGTGACCTGGCCGTTCTCGCCGACGATCTCCTCGGAATGGGCGCCCATCACCGTCTCGACGCCGCGCTCCAGCAAGGCCTCGCGCAGCAGGAAGCCGGCGCTCTCGTCCAGCTGACGCTCCATCAGCACGTCCATCAGGTGGACGACGGTGGCGGCCATGCCGCGCCGAGCCAGGCCGTAGGCGGCTTCCAGGCCCAGCAGGCCGCCGCCGATGACCACGGCGCGGGCTCCAGGCTTGCCCGAGGCCGCGACCATGGCCTCGACGTCGTCCAGGTCGCGGAAGGTGACCACGCCCGCAAGATCGATGCCCGGCAGCGGCAGGCGGAACGGATCGGACCCCGTGGCCAGGATCAGCTTGTCATAGGGAACTTCAAGCCCGCCCTCGGCCACCACCTTGCGGCCTTCCAGGTCGACCGCCGTGACGGCGCGACCGGCGTGCAGGGTGATGGCGTTGCCCGAGTACCAGGCCTCGTCGTTGATCACGATGTCGGCGAAGGACTTCTCCCCCGCCAGCACCGGCGACAGCATGATGCGGTTGTAGTTCACCCGCGGCTCGGTCCCGAAGATCGCGATCTCGTAGCGGTCGGGATCGCGCTTGAGGACTTCCTCGACCGCCCGGCAACCGGCCATGCCGTTGCCGATGACGACCAGCTTTTCCTTGGTCATGGTTTTGCTCACTGGAAGAGGAAGATCAGACGCGGCCATTCAGACGCGGATCGTACGGGTGTCGGAGCCGTGCAGGGTCGGCCAGACCGCGCGCCAGCGGGCCTTCAGGCCGTGCAGGGCGACCAGGGCGAACACCGCCAGGGCCGCGAAGCCGAGGAAGCCGATCTGGTAGGAGCCGGTCATCTTCTTGGCCATGCCCAGGCTGGAGGCCAGGTAGAAGCCGCCGATCCCGCCGGTCATGCCGATCAGGCCGGTCATGACGCCGATCTCCTTGCGGAACCGCTGGGGGGCCAGTTGGAACACCGCGCCGTTGCCGGCGCCCAGGGCCAGCATCGAGAACATCAGCACCGCCAAGGCGACCCAGGCCGAGGGCATCTGGAAGCTGGCCGTGGCCAGGCCCAGGGCGGCCAGGGCGAAGACGACGGTCAGGGTCCGCACCCCGCCGAAGCGGTCGGCCAGGGCCCCGCCGACCGGCCGGATGAACGATCCGGCGAACACGCAGGCGGCGGTGAAGAAGCCGGCGATCACCGGGGTCAGGCCGTACTCGGAGTTGAAGTAGATGGTCAGGGACGAGGCCAGGCCGACGAAGCCGCCGAAGGTGACGGCGTACAGCAGCATCAGCCACCAGGCGTCCGGAACCTTCAGGACGTCCATGTACTCGGCCAGCTTCTTCGGGGCCGGCTGTTCGGGAGCGTCCTTGGCCAGCAGCATGTAGACGACGAAGGCGAAGACCAGCGGAATGGCGGCCAGGCCGATCACGTTCTGCCAGCCGAAGGTCTTGGCCAGGATCGGCGCGAACAGGGCGGCCAAGGCGGTGCCGGAGTTGCCGGCGCCGGCGATGCCCAGGGCCAGGCCCTGATGCTCCTGCGGATACCAGCGCGAGGCCAGCGGCAGGGCGACGGCGAACGAGGCGCCGGCCACGCCCAGCACCAGGCCCAGGGCCAGCACCTGATGGTAGCTGTGGATGCCCAGGAACCAGGCCAGGGTCAGGCCCGCCAGCACGATCAATTGGCTGATCATGCCGGTCTTCTTGGGGCCGATGCGGTCGACCAGAACGCCGTTGACCAGGCGCAGCACCGCGCCGGCCAGGACGGGGATAGCGACCATCAGGCCCTTCTGGGCGGGGTCGAGGTGAAAGTCCTTGGCGATGGCCACGCCCAGCGGGCCGAGGATCACCCAGACCATGAAGCTGAGGTCGAAATACAGGAACGCGGCGAACAGGGTCGGCGTGTGGCCGGCCTTCAGGAAATCACGGGAGAGCATGATTGGCCTCGGATGTTGCGTGTCTGCGAGAGCGAGGCGCTGATCGCGCCCCGGGCGGGTGACCGCATCCGAGCGGTCGTCTCTGGCAGCCACGAACTTCGTTGTCCGGAGGCCTGACGCTAGTGAGGGATCAGACGGCGGCCGGTGTCACGCACCATGCTGCGTTGCGGCGCGATCCGGGGCGTCTCCGCGCAGTTGCTCAGCAGACAGGCAGGGGCGCTGCTCGAAGCATGAGCAGAATGCAGGGAGTTTCGATGGCTGGGACGGATGTGACCCCAACGTTTGACGCGGCCGACACCCCAACGCCCGTCACCCTCGGACTTGTTCTGAGGACCCCTTATTCAGCCGCGAAGAAGGCTGGTCCGTGAAGCGGTGAGGTAGCGGCATAGTCCCAGCCGACAACTCGGCGGCTCAAGGGATCCTCGAAACAAGTCCGGGGATGACGGACGTAGGGGGATGCACGACAAGGTCCCGCTCCCGCCCCTTAGGACGCCCGCCCCACCGCGAACGACGCCGCATAGCCCCGCGCATCGGCTGGATCGAACGGCGCGCCGTCGAACAGGGCCGAGGCTGCGGGCGCGGCGTCGGCGAACACCTGGGCCGGGTCCAGCACCGGTCCCAGCGACAGCGCCGCCTCCCGGAAAAGGTCCGGCCGATAGACGCGGTCGGCGACGACCGCCAGATCGAGGTCCGGCCCCACCTGCCCCCAACGCACCATCTGCGACAGGAACCACAGGGCGTGCTCGCGGCGCGGCAGGCCGGCGGCGTCGCGATGGAAGACGATCTCGGACTTCAGGGCGCGAGCCACGACCTCGGGCTCGACGCCCACATGGTCGGGACGCGACAGCAGGGCCACCAGCTCGGCGTGGTTCCCCGGCGCGTCGGCCCAGGCCGAGGCGCGGATCAGGGCGCGCAGGGCCGCCCGAAGCTCGTCGCCGTGGCGCTCGGCCCAGGCGGCGGTGACGCCGAACACCTTGTCCGGCCCGCCCGGCCAGAACTGCGAAGCCTTGATCAGCACCTCGCCCAGGCCCTCGTCGACGGCGACGGCGTTCCAGGGCGCGCCGACGCAGAAGCCGTCGATCTCGCCCGAGCGCAGGTGCTCGACCATGCGCGGCGGCGGGGTGACCACCAGGCGCACGTCGCGGTCGGGATCGATCCCCGCCTGGCCCAGCCAGTAGCGCAGGAAGTAGTTGTGCATCGAATGCGGGAAGACCACGGCGAAGGTCAGCAGCGGCGCGCCCTGCCCGCGCCGGCGCTCGACGACGCCCGCCAGGGCCTGGGCCGTCACCAGCGGCGCATCCAGCGCGACCGGATCGATCTCGCGCATCGCCGCCGCCAGCTTGGCCCCGACGGTGATCGCGCTGCCGTTCTGGTTCAGGGCCAGGGGCGCCAGCAGCCCCTCGCCGGCCAGGGCCATGGGCGCCAGCATGTGGGCGCCGTCCAGCGCGCCCACCGAAACCTTGTCGCGGATCGTCGCCCACGAGGCCTCGCGGCTCAGGGCGACCTCCAGCCCCTCCTCGGCGAAGAAGCCTTGCGCCTTGGCCACGATCAGAGGCGCGCAGTCGGTCAGCGGGATGAAGCCC
>NZ_JBFTZS010000435.1:0-3910 GCF_056406675.1 Caulobacter sp. P1_B12_2
TCGTCGGCGAGGCCGACGAACAGCAGGTCGTAGAAGCCAGCCTCGCGCTCGGCCTTGCTGGGTCCCTCGCCCGGCTGGGGACCGCCCTCGGCGCCCATCGAGGCGTTGGCGGCGGCGACGGCCTTGGCGGCGGCCTCGCCCGCCTCGCCGGGGCCGGTCAGCATCATCTCGTCATAGACGAAGTCGGCGCCGTAAGGCTGGTCCATCAGCCAGTTGGAGCGGTGGACGTTGCGAGTGTTGATCGCCGCCATCACGAACGGCGCGGTCCATAGACCCAGGTCGTCGTCGTGAGCCACGGCCGCGCCGTGCGGCTGCTTGGGGCCGGCGAAGTCGGGGGTCAGGGCGAAGGGGTCCTTCAGGTATTCCAGGATCTGCGGGTCGCGCATCGCCGCGGCCAGGGTGGCTTTCAGACTGGCCGCCGTGCCGCCCGAGAAGCCGCCGCGCATGGCCCGCACCCGGCCTTTCACCCGCGCCACCGGCCCGCCGAACCGGCGCGCGGCCTCCTGCTGCACGAACCAGACGCCCAGCTCGAACGGGATGGAGTCGAAGCCGCAGGAAAAGACGATCCGCGCTCCGCTGTCCCGGGCGGTCCGCTCGTGGGCGTCGATCATCTGGCGCATCCAGGCGGGCTCGCCGCACAGGTCCAGATAGTCGGTCCCGGCCTCGGCGCAGGCGGCGACCAGGTCCGAACCATAGAGCTGATAGGGGCCGACGGTGGTCAGGACCGCCTTGGTCCGCCGCACCAGGTCTCGCAGCGAGGCCGGATCGTCGGCGTCGGCGACGATCAGCGGGGTGTCGGCCGAGGCGCCGATCTCGTCGCGGACGGCGGCCAGCTTGTCGGCGCTGCGGCCCGACATCGCCCAGCGGACGTCCGGGTGACGCCTGGCGAAATGCTCGGCCACCAGCCGGCCGGTGAAGCCTGTCGCGCCGTGGACGATGACGTCGAAGTCCGCGTTGGGGTTCATGGTGTCGCCTCCCGAGATCTTGTCGTTGGAGGCAGAGTGGCGCGGATGTGGGGTGGAGGCAAACAGGTGTTCGCCGCTGTAAGCGGCTAGGCGACCCTCGGCTTCAACGCCAGCAGCCCCAAGAAGCTCACAGCCGCCGCGACGGCCAGATAGACGCCCACCGGAACCAGGCCGCCTCGCTCCGCCAGGGCCTGGGCGATCATCGGGGCCAGGCCGCCGCCCAGGATGCCGCCGACGTTGAAGGCGGTCGAGGCTCCGGTGTAGCGCACTCGAGCCGGGAACAGGTCGGGCAGGAAGGCGCCCAGGGGTCCGTAGACGAAGCCCATGACCAGCAGGCCCAGGGCCAGGAAGGCGAAGATCGGCAGCAGCGAACCGGCTCCCATCATCACCGGCAGCAACGCCCCGACCCCGACGGTCATGGCGCAGCCGGCCATCAGCACCCGGCGCGGATTGGCGGCGTCCGACCAGTAGCCGGCGGCGACGATGCCGACGCCCATGAACAGGATCGCCCCCAGCTGCACGCCGAGCATGGCGGTGCGGCTATAGCCCAGGGTGGTGACGCCGTAGCCCAGGGCGAAAGCGGTCATCAGGTAGTAGACGGCGAAGCAGCAGATGGTCGCCAGGTTGCCGCAGAGGACGGCCTTCCAGTGGTCACGCAGCAGCTCGCGCAGCGGCACGGCCGGCGGCGGTTCGTGGGCGATGGCGGCGGCGAAGGCCGGGGTCTCGGTCAGCTTCAGCCGCACCCACAGCCCCACTCCGACCAGGACGGCGCTGCCCAGGAACGGCAGGCGCCAACCCCAGGCCATGAACTGCTCCGGGCTCAGGATCATGCCCAGGATCAGAAACAGCCCGTTGGCGGCGATGAAGCCGACCGGGGCGCCCAGTTGCGGGAACATGCCGAAGCGGGCCCGCCAGCCCGGAGGCGCATTCTCGACGGCCAGCAAGGCCGCCCCGCCCCACTCGCCGCCCAGGCCGAAGCCCTGGCCGAACCGCAGCAGGCACAGCAGGGTCGGGGCCAGCCAGCCGGCCATGGCGTAGGTGGGCAGGAAGGCGATGGCCAGGGTCGAGCCGCCCATCAGCATCAGCGACGCCACCAGGGTCGACTTGCGGCCCACCCGATCGCCGAAGTGGCCGAAGGCGATCGCGCCGAGGGGACGGGCCAGGAACGCCACGCCCAGGCTGGCATAGGCCGCCATCAGTTGCAGGCTGGCCGACTTGGACGGGAAGAACAGCGGCCCGAACACCAGCGAGGCGGCCGTGGCGTAGATGTAGAAGTCGTAGAACTCCACCGCCGTGCCCACCAGGCTGGCGGTCAGCACCCGGCGGTTGGAATTGGTCTGGATCGCGCCGCTCATGAAGCCCCCGAGAAAGTCGGGAATGGCTTGGCGGCCCTCCGACCCAAGGTCAACCAGGGAAGCGATAATTTACCGCGAGAAGGCCGGATTTCACTCGCGGCGACACGATCCGTTCCGCAGAACTGCAGTTTTCGGCAAGCTCTTGCGGGCCATTGCCCGCGCGATCAGGTCGGAGCCAACACCGGAACGCTCTTCCTTTGGGTTGCGCCGCGCTGCTAGCGTCCGAGGGCTCGGGGGAACACGCACATGCCGTCTTGGTCGATCGCCCATTCGCTGATCTTGGGATTGACCCTGGTCTGCACGCCGATCGCCGGCGGCCTCGCCAAGGCCCAATCGCCTTCGGCGCCAGACCGCGACTTGGACCCCCGTCGCTTGGCTCTGCCCGGCCCGCCCGTCGCCGCGCCCAGCGTGGGGCCAGGCGAGACGATCCTCGCCTTCCCCTATGCCTTCAAGCGCACCGCCGTGCTGACGAAGGACGTGACGGGCTTCACCTTCACGATCAGAGGCGTGCTGGCCCCGGCCGGCAGCCCCGGCTTCTACGCTGGGACGTTCTCGTCCAATGCCACCGGCGCGCGGGAAGTGTGGTGCTTTCTGCCGCCGGCCGACGCGCCCAGGAACAAGCCGCTCTGTCTGAGACTGCTCCCGAAGTTCGCCCAGATCATCCCGGAAGCCGACCCTTTCGACATCCAACCCTTCTCGAGCCGCCTCAACGCCGCCAACCCGCCGGTCTTCGAGGAGAAGGCTGTCGTGATCCCTGGCGACCTGCGGCTGGAGTACCGCTTCGACGGCTGGGAGGGCGAGACCGCCCGAGTGCAGCTTTGGACCAACGGCGTCCTGTCGCGGACGATGGGCTATCGCAAGGACACCGAGGGCGCGGTTCGCATACAAACCCTGGCGGGCGAGCTTCAATTGCGTCCGCTGGCGGAAAATCCGCTTCGCGTCCAGGCAATGCTGGCCGCCCCATAGCCGCCAACCGCTCTCATGCGTTAGAACTCCACCATGAAGAACCTGCCCAACATCCTGACCTCCGCGCGCCTCGTCATCGCGCTGTTCATGTTCGTGGCCCTGGCCGCGGCGGCCGGCGGCGTGCCGTGGCTGAGCGATCAGCTGACGGTCGATCAGCAGATGTCGCTGCAGCGCTGGGCGTTCTGGGCGTTCGTGGTGGCGGCGGTGACCGACTTCTTCGACGGCTGGCTGGCGCGCAAACTCGACGCGGTGAGCATCTGGGGCGCGATCCTCGACCCGATCGGCGACAAGATCCTGGTCTGCGGAGCCCTGCTGGGCCTGATGGCCCTGGGCCCCAACCCGATGATCATCCTGCCGGCCGGCCTGATCCTGTTCCGTGAATTCGCCGTCAGCGCCCTGCGCGAGGTCGGGGCCGGCAAGGGGATCAAACTGCCCGTCACCGTGCTGGCCAAGTGGAAGACCACCCTGCAGCTGGTGGCCATCGGCGCCGAGATGATCCTGGCCTCGTGGGCCGCCTTCCACCTGCCGACCGACCCGTCGGTGGTGACACCGGCCACCTACGCCACCCACGGCCTGCTGTGGCTGGCCGCCGTGGTGACCCTGATCACCGGGGCTCAGTATTGG
>NZ_JBFTZS010000436.1:0-3869 GCF_056406675.1 Caulobacter sp. P1_B12_2
ACATAGCGCACGGGGCCGTCGCCCTGGGCCTGGACGATCAGCCGGCCCTCGAACTTCAGGCTCGACCCGACCAGGGCGGCCAGGGCGCAGGCCTCGCCCAGCAGGTTGGCGACGGGCTCGGGGTAGTCGTGGCGGGTCAGCACCTCGTCGACGGCGGCGCCCAGGCGCACGACCCGGCCGCGCACGGGCAGGCCCTCGATCTGGAAGGCGGAGACGAGGTCGTCCGGAGCGGTGTCGGCGAGGGTTTGGGCGTCGATGTCGGTCATGGGGAGGCTAGATAGTCGCTTGCTGGGAAATTGCGAGGGGGTGCGACGATCACTTGCCCCCTACGGGTCGCTTCGCGACCGTCTTCCCCCACAGGGGAAGAGGAGCCCTGCGCGCGTCCTCCGCCCCCTCGCCGCGACAGACCGCGGAGCGGTCAGGTGGGGGCAAGAGGGGGTGAGCCACCGCCCGCCCTCAGTCGACGAACGGCTTCTCGATCTCGTAGACGGCGTCTTCCAGCTTTTCCCGAAACAGCTGCTGGGCGTCCTGGACGCMCTGATTGTAGTAGTACGGCCCCATCTGTTCGGAGATGAAGTCCAGCAGGAAGCCGGCCTGCAGCGGGCTGGCCTCGCAGTCGAGCTCGCGGTCCAGATAGCGCGTCAGCCTGTCGAGCAAGGCGTCGCGCTTCTGCTTGTTGAACTCGATCTTCGACACTAGCCGATCGCCCCGAAGCACCAGGCCAGCACCGACTTCTGGGCGTGGATGCGGTTCTCCGCCTCGTCCCAGGCCAGCGAGCGTGGGCCGTCCAGCACGGCGTCGGTGACTTCCTCGCCCCGGTGGGCCGGCAGGCAGTGCAGGAAGACGCCGTCGGGGGCCGACAGGTCCATCAACGCGTCGTCGACCTGATAGGGCTCGAACGCCGCAAGGCGCTCGTCGTGGTCGGTGTCGCCCATCGAGACCCAGGTGTCGGCCACGACCACGTCCGCGCCGCGCACGGCCTCGCGCGGGTCGTCGGTCAGGGTGATCTGGCCCTGCAGGTCCTGGGCGCGGGCCAGGTCCACCAGGTCGGGGTGATAGACCGCCGGGCAGGCGATCTTCAGCTTGAAGCCCAGCAGCGGGGCGGCGTGGATGAAGCTGGAGCARACATTGTTGCCGTCGCCGACCCAGGCGATGGTCTTGCCGCCCACGTCGCCGCGATGCTCCTCGATGGTCAGCAGGTCGGCCATGATCTGGCACGGGTGGCTCTTGTCGGTCAGGCCGTTGATCACCGGCACGGTCGAGACCTGGGCGAAGCGCTCGACGTCGGCGTGGTTGTTGGCGCGGATCATCACCGCGTCGACCATCCGCGACAGCACCTTGGCGGTGTCCTCGATGGTCTCGCCGCGGCCCAGCTGCATGTCGGCCGAGGTCGAGATGATCCCCGAACCGCCCAGCTGACGGATCGCCGCGTCGAACGAGAAGCGGGTGCGGGTCGAGTTCTTCTGGAAGATCATCGCCAGCACGCGGTCGGCGGCGGGAGCGTCGGCGTCGACCTTGCCCTTCCCCCAGCCGGCGCGCGCGGCCTTGCGCGCCTTGGCGTCCTCGAGCAGGACGCGCAGCGTCGCGCCGTCCAACTTCCACAGGTCGATGAAGTGTCTGGGCTGTGTCATTGCAAATCCCCCTGCCCGCCCGCTCCGGCCAACGCCGGAACGAGCGGTTTCATAGGTCCGGCGCTAGGCCTTAAGCGGCCGCCTTGGCCCGGGCGGCCTCGCAGGCCTTCTCGAGCTTGGCGATGGCTTCCGACGCTTCCTCGACGGTGAGGTTCAGCGGCGGCAGCAGGCGCACGCAGTTGTCGCCGCCGCCGGCGATCAGCAGCTTCTCGTCGCGGGCCAGGACCATGAACTCGCGATTGTTCGGGATCAGCTTGATGCCGATCAGGAAGCCCTTGCCGCGGATGTCGACGATGATGTCCGGGAAGCGATCCTTCAGGCCATTCAGCTGTTGGGTGAAGTAGCCGGCCACCTGGGTGACGTTGTCGAGGATCTCGGGCGTGTTGATCGTGTCGAACGCCGCCTTGCCCACGGCCATGGCCAGCGGGTTGCCGCCGTAGGTCGAGCCGTGCGTGCCCGGCTGCATGCCCTTGGCCGCCTCGTTGGTGGCGAGGCACGCGCCGACCGGGAAGCCGCCGCCCAGGGCTTTCGCCACGCACATGATGTCGGGCGCGGCGTCGCTGGCCCATTCGTGGGCGAACAGCTTGCCGGTCCGGCCCATGCCGCTCTGGACCTCGTCGAGGATCAGCAGCACGCCGGCGTCGCGGGTGAGCTGGCGCAGTTCGTTCAGCTGGGCCTCGGTCAGGGCGCGCGCCCCGCCCTCGCCCTGCACCGGCTCGATGATCACGCCCGCCGTGGTCGGGCCGATGGCGGCCTTCAAGGCGTCCCAGTCGCCGAACGGCAGCTGGACGTAGCCCGGCAGGCGCGGGCCGAAGCCGTCCAGGTAGCCCGCGTTGCCCGAGGCGTTAACCGCCGCGTACGAGCGGCCGTGGAACGAGCCATCGAAGCCGATGATGTCGATCCGCTCGGGCTGGCCGTTGACCACGTGATAGCGGCGGGCGGCCTTCAAGGCGCACTCGATCGCCTCGGTGCCCGAATTGGTGAAGAACACCACGTCGGCGAAGGTGGCCGCGCTCAGCTTGTCGGCCAGCTCTTCCTGCTCGGGGATCGTGTAGATGTTGGAGACGTGCCAGAGCTTCTCGCCCTGGGTCTTCAGCGCCTCGACCAGCACCGGGTGGGCGTGGCCCAGGCCGCAGGTGGCGATGCCCGCCACGCAGTCCAGGTACTCATCGCCGGTGGTCGAGAACAGGCGCGCGCCTCGGCCTCGCTCGAACGCCAGCGGGGCGCGGTTGTAGACGCCCATGATGTGGTGTTGCGCGGGGTTAGACGACGTCGAACTGCTCAAGACGGCCTCCCAAAAAGGAAAGAAGCCCCCGTGCTGAAAGCACGGGGACCGGAAGGCTCAGCGTTGTCGGCGTGTAAGCCTGCCCTGTCAACAAACGGGGCGTGAATTTTGGGTGTCAGGGACGGGGAAGCCACACTGTTTGCGGTCACACGGGACGGCTTGGCGGATATTCCTTGGATCCGCTCATCCCGGCGAACGCCGGGCCCCAGATCCCATGGCTTTGAGGCTGACGGGACGGACCCTGAGCTCAAGGAACCCGACACACCGCTCTCCAGCTGGGTCCCGGCATTCGCCGGGATGAGCGGAATTTCAGGTCAAAGGCTCATGCCGTGACCTAGCTCTTCAGCCGATACCCCGTCCGGAACAGCCACCAGCACCACAGGAACAGCCCCACCGACAGGACCGCCGTCACCACGACCCCGATCGCCACCGAGCCGTCGGCGTGACCGATGAAGCCGTAGCGGAAACCGTCGATCAGATAGAAGAACGGGTTGAAGTGGCTGGCCGAGCGGAACGGCTCGGGCAGGCGATCGACCAGGTAGAAGGTGCCCGACAGGAAGGTCATGGGCATGATCACGAAGTTGGTCACCGCCGCCAGTTGGTCGAACTTCTCGGCCCACAGGCCGGCCAGCACGCCCGCCAGGCCCAGGATGAACGACGCGCCGACCGCGAAATACAGGATGGCCCAGGGATGGGCCAACTGCAGGCCCGCGCCCGGCAGCACGCCGATGACCAGGGCGGTGACCGCGCCCACGACGATGCCGCGCGTCGCCGCGCCCAGGCCAAAGCCCGCCACCTGCTCCAGCGGCGAAAGCGGCGGGGTCAGGAAGTCCGGCGTCAGGCCCATCATCTTGGCCTGGATCAGCGAGGACGAGGCGTTGGCGAAGGCGTTGTTGAGGATGGCCATCATGATCAGGCCCGGGGCCACGAAATGGCCGAAGGTCACGCCGCCC
>NZ_JBFTZS010000437.1:0-3855 GCF_056406675.1 Caulobacter sp. P1_B12_2
GCCAAGGGCGAATGGGGCGTGCAGGTCGGGGCGTTCAAGTCCAAGAGCCTGGCCAACGAACAGCTGATGCTGGTCCGCTCGCGCTTCGCCAAGTTCGTGGCCGACGCCGAGGGCGCGGTCGAAGGCGCCGCCAGCAGCACCTTCCGGGCCCAGTTCCAGGGCCTGAGCGCCGAAGCCGCCCGCGGAGCCTGCCAGGCGATCACCGCCAAGCGCCAGCCCTGCATGGTCCTGGCGCCGCGCTAGTCGCTGCTATTTTCCGTCGAGAAGCCGGTCCCGCGCGGCGTTGAGCTGCGCGGCCAGACCCGCCGTGCCGCCCTTGTCGGGATGGGCCATGCGGATCAGGCGCGCATAGGCCGCCTGGATCTCGGCCTTGGACGCGTCGGCGCCCACGCCCAGGATCGAACGCGCCTCGGTGAGGCTGGGCCCGCCCTCGGCCTTGCTCGCCTTGCGGACCGACGGCCGCTGGCGCGCGGTCGTGGCGCTCCAGGCGCCGATCACCAGCAGGACGATGGACACCGGCCACTCGCTGCGCACCCCGGCATAGGCCGCGCCGGCGAAGGCCATCAGCGCCGTGACGCCCGCGCCGATCCGCCAGCCGTCGCCCTTCAGCACGCGCGTGGCGCGTCCCGACAAGACGAACAGCAGGATCGCCCCGCCCAGCAGCAGATAGAACATGGAGCGTCAGTCCCCGACGCCGCCCGTCACTCTATTGAGCGGCGAGCAGAGTTTCCCCGGAATAGGCCGAAAGGCCAAGGGAATGCATCAGGGCCCGCAGTTCCTGGCGCGCGGCCAGGTGCTGCAACGACACCGGAACGGGGCGCACCTGCGGCGACAGGTCGGCGATGGTCAGGCCGAACGGGAACAGCTCGCGATAGATGACCCGGTCGCGCAGGCCGGGACCCATGCGGAAGCCGACCCGCTTGGACAGGGCCGTCAGCCGGTCCTCGACGCGCTTGCGGTTGCGGGCCTCGGTGGTGGCCAGACGGTTGCGTAGCACCACCCAGTCCAGGGCCTGGCGCTGGCCCGACAGGGCGCGGGCCTTGCGGGCCTCCCAGACGGTCAGGGAATAGAGGCTGGGCTTCTGCAGTTCCATGGTCACCGGATCGACGTGGCCCAGCATGTCGAAGTCGACGAAGCTGTCGTTCATCGGCGTGACGATCAGGTCGGCCAGGCCGTGGGCCATGCGCGAAATGGCGGTGTCGCCGCCGGGGGTGTCGATCAGCACGAAGTCGGCGGCTTCCCGCGCCGCGAGGAAGGCGGCTTCGAACTTGATCACCTGATCGGCTTCCGAACCGGCGGCCAGGGCGACGTCGTCTTCGCTCAGCCGAAACTGCAGCGGCTGGGGCAGGGTCACGTTGTTGCCGGCCACCCAGGCGGCGCGGTTCTCGAAGAACCGCATCGAGGTGCACTGGCGCAGGTCGAGGTCCAGCAACGCGACCTTGGCGCCGCCGTACAGCAGCGCGGTGGCGAGGTGAACGGCGATGGTGGACTTGCCCGCCCCGCCCTTCTCGTTGCCCACGACGATGACACGCGTTTCAGCCATGCCTTCTTTCCTTCTTTTCGCCCGACTCGGCGAACTCAATGAAAGATTAACACGGAGGAGACCTCCTGAGGGGACGCCACGTCAATCCCGGGGCCGGTTCCCTGTGGACCCATTGTCGCAGGTGGACGCCCCGACCTGCGTCGGTCATAAGCCAACGCCTGTTCGAGACGGGAGTTCGCCGTGGCCCACCAGACCCCTGGCAAGACGCCGAAAATCGTCCGCACCGTCGCTGACCTGCGCGCCCAGGTCGGCGCCTGGAAGGCGGCCGGCGACCGCGTGGCGCTGATCCCGACCATGGGCGCCCTGCACGAGGGGCACCTGTCGCTGATCGCACTGGGCCAGACCCGCGCCCAGCGCACCGTGGCCAGCGTCTTCGTCAATCCCAAGCAGTTCGCCCCGCACGAGGACTTCGACTCCTATCCGCGCGGCGAGGCCCGCGACGCCGAGCTGCTGGCGGGCGTCGGCTGCGACCTGCTGTTCGCGCCGAATGTCGACGAGATGTACGCTCCGGGCTTCTCGACCACGATCAACCTGACCGGCGTCTCCGAGCCGCTGGAGGGCGCGGCGCGGCCGCAGTTCTTCGGCGGGGTGGCCACGGTGGTGACCAAGCTGCTGATCCAGTCCCAGGCCGACGTCGCGATCTTCGGCGAGAAGGACTACCAGCAGCTCCAGGTCATCAAGCGGGTGGTTCGCGACCTGGACATTCCGGTCGAGATCGTCGGCGCCCCCACCGCCCGGGCCGAGGACGGCTTGGCCCTGTCCTCGCGCAACGCCTATCTGACGCCCGAGGAACGCGCCGCCGCCGTGGTCCTTCCGAACGCGATGAAGGCCGCGGCCAAGGCCGTGGCGGCCGGCGGCCGGATCGACGAGGCCGAAGCCCAGGCCAAGGCCGCCCTGGCCGCCGCCGGCTTCCGCCAGGTGGACTATGTCGACATCCGCGAGGCCGGCGACCTGTCGCGCCTGGGACCGGGCCCGATCGGCGCCGCGCAAGGCCGCATCCTGGTGGCTGCGTGGCTGGGCAAGACCCGGCTGATCGACAACATGGCTGTCTAGCTCAAGCCCCTTGAACCCGCTCATCCCGGCGAAGGCCGGGATGAGCGGGTTATGGGGTTATCACCAAGCCCCCAGTTCGCGCAGCTGGCGCGCCAGCTCCAGCGGCATGTCGGCGGCCTCGCCTTCGGTCAGGTCGGCCGGGACGTCCTCGTGTTTGAGGTAGCGCCAGCCCTGGAATGGACGGCGCGGGGTCGGGACCACGCGGACGAGGTTGGGATCAACGGTCACTTCGCAGCGCGACTCCCGGCCCTCGCCGACCGTGTCGATCTTCAGGATGGTCTGGCGGCAGACGATCTGGCCCTTCATCACCCGGTACAACGAGCCGCCGTCCAGCACCTCGTCGATGCGCTTGGGGGTCATGCGGGTGTGCATGATCCACGGACGGTCGGCCTCGGCGTGCCAGGCGACCAGTTCCTCGATGTTGTCGCAACCGACGACCAGCTTGATGATGTGCAGAGGCATGGCGCGTACTTAGGGCCGACCGTCGCCTGAGGAAAGAGCGACGATGAGGCGATTGGGGACATGCCCATGGGCACGTCCCCGTCCGTGCGATGGACCTAGGACGCGACGGCCAGGGCCGGCTCCAGCCGGGCCAGCACCACGCCTTCGCTGACCTGGCCGCCGGCGACGGCCGACAGCTCGGCCACCACGCCGTCGAACGGCGCGGCCAGGGCGTGCTCCATCTTCATGGCCTCCAGCGTCAGCAGGGTCTGCCCCTTGACGACGGTYTGGCCGGCTTCGACGGAGACGGAAACGATCTTGCCCGGCATCGGCGACAGGATCGCGCCGTCCGACGCCGCGACATGGGCCGCGCCGACCTTCGCGGCGAAGTCGAACTCGCGAACGTCGCCGCCCTCGAACACATAGAGCGGAKCCTCGCCGAACGTGCCCGGCAGGACGTCCACGTCGTCCAGCGGCCGGTCGTCCTCGACCGTGATGTCCCACGACCAGTCGTCGCCGGTTCCGCCGGCCAGGGCGACGCGCAGCGGCACGACCTGGCCGTCGATGCTCATCGGCAGGTTCATCGCCGCGCGCGGGGCGCTCATCCGGAAGCCCAGCAGGCGCGACGGGGCGCTGGCCCAGACGTCCGCCCTGGGCTGGTCGGCCTCCATGAAGGCCTCCAGCCGCTGGCCGATCGCGGCCAGGGTCGGGGCGTCGGTGAAGGCGCGGTCGGTCAGCTCCTCCAGCCGGGCCTCGATGAAGCCCTGTCGATGGCGCCGTCGATGAAGTCCGGGTGGCTGGCGCACTTGGCCAGGAAG
>NZ_JBFTZS010000438.1:0-3850 GCF_056406675.1 Caulobacter sp. P1_B12_2
GGGCGTTGAACGAAGCGGTGTTCAAAGAGGTGTCGGAAGCGGCCAGGGCCTTTTCCTTCATCTTGCCCAGCAGGTCGGTGACGGTGTCGCCGGCGGCCAGAGCCACGTCGATGGTCGACTGGCCGCGTTGCAGCGAGTCCTTCACGGCGTTCAGCGAGCTGGCGGTCGAGGACTGGACCTTGGCGGTCGCCCAGATCGCGCCGTTGTCCTTGGCGCTGCTGATCTTCTTGCCGGTATTGATGCGTTGTTGCGTGACCTGGAGTTCCGAATTGGTGGAGTTCAGGTTCTGCAGGGCGATCATCGCGCCCGAGTTGGTGTTGACGCTATTCAGCGGCATCCGACGAGTTCCTATTCAAGGTTGTCCGGCGTCGTTTTGACTGCCGAGAGCATTTTGCTCGCCACCAGGGTGTCGTCGGGGCGTAAAAAATGGGTGAACCCGGAATCTTCTGCTCTAGCGTGACTGTGTAGTCGGCAAAATATGCAGTGCTGTATTTACAGTCTAGGGTTTATGTGGCGATCTGACGCAGTATTGAGGTTTTTGTTGCGAATGTTAGGGGCGTGGAAAAGGCCGGCGCAAAACCGCGCCATGAGAAGTTGTAGAGGGCTGCGGCCAAATGTCCGGCCGCCTTGCCTCAGGCGCACAGACGGTGCGGCGCCACGTCGCGGTCGTCGGCGTCGAAAAGGTCGAAGGCCTCTTCCCAGGCCGTCTGCCGCGAGGCGCGCAGGGCCGCGTCGTCGATGATCCGGACGATCTGATCCTCGCGATCGTTCCACACCAGGCCGATGTCGGCGGCGCGCTCGGCGTCGCGGCCCAGCAGCAGGATGATGTCGGCGCGCAGCACCCGCTCGGGGCTCAGCCGCATCAGGGTGCGCCCGCCGCCCAGGTCGCGGTGGATGTCGGCGAAGTCGAGCACGGCCGAGATCATGGCGGCGTTGACCGGGACGGCGTGCCAATCCCGAGCAAGCAGATGGGCCTGGGCGAGGAGACGGTTCATCGGAGGGCTCCAGATCGGGCCTTCTGCCCGGCGGTTTTCTTCAGTCTCCCTTTTGCGGGTGTTGTGCGTCAAAAACGGTCGTATAGAGTTGGGCCATGCGACACGACAAGGCGACCCGACTGCTGGACCTGGCCCGAATGCTGGCCGGATCGTCCGAGGGCATGACGCTGGACGAAATGGCCCGGGCCATGGACGTGGGCCGGCGCACCGCCGAGCGGATGCGCGACGCGGTCTGGAACGCCTTCCCCCAGATGGAGGCGATCGAGGATCCGCCGACCAAGCGCTTCCGCATTCCGTCCGGCCTGGACAGCCTGTTCCAGACCCCGACCGCCGAGGAGCTGGCGGCCCTGCGCACCGCGGCCGACAGCTACGCCGCCGGCGGAGCGGAAGGGCGGGCGGCGTCGCTGTACGCGCTGGAGCGCAAGCTGCTGTCGGCCCTGCGCGGCGCCGCCCGCCGCAAGGTGGCGCCCGACGTCGAGGCCCTGGTCCAGGCGGAGACCATCGCCGTCCATCCCGGGCCGCGTCCTTTCGAGAGCGAACAGGTGCTCACGGCCATCCGGACCGCCGTGAAAGGCCTGCAGGCCCTGTCGTTCCGCTACGAGGGCGGCAGCGCGCCGGGCCGGACCCGCAAGGTCACGCCCCTGGGCATCCTGTTCGGCCACAGCAACTATCTGGTGGCGACGGAAGGCAAGGACCCTCGTCCCCGCACCTTCCGCCTGGATCGCATGCAGGCCGTCGCGGTCCTGGACGAGCCGGCCCCGCCGCCCGAGGACTTCTCGCTGCAGGCCTTCGCCGATGAGAGTTTCGGCATCTATCACGGCCCGATCGAGGACGTGGTGCTGCGCGTCGCCGCCGCGCGCGCCGACGACGCCCTGCGCTGGCGCTTCCACCCCAACCAGACCGTCACCCAGGAGCCGGACGGCTCGGTCACCGTCGCCTTCCGGGCCAGCGGCATGCTGGAGCTGTCCTGGCACCTGTTCACCTGGGGCGACGCGGTGGAGATCGTCTCGCCGCCGGGCTTGCGGGAGATGATGGTTCAGGAGCTCCAGGCGGCGTTGGCTGCGCACACGAAGTCCTCGCCGCTCTAGCGAGTCCCAACCCGCACCGCTAAGGTTGAGGGACGGGTCTTGGGGGGAGCATGTTCGGGAAGACCCTGAAAATCGGCGTCGCCGTGGGACTGGCCGCGATCGCGCTGTTCGTCGGATGGCGCGGGATCGAAGCCCAACAGGCGGCCCGCCGCCAGCTGGCGGCGGCGGACGTCATCGTCGTGACCAACTGGAAGAGCCATTCGTCGTCCCAGAACTACGCCATGGAAATCCATCGCGACGGCGAGATCGTGTTCAACGGCGGGCCCGACGTCCTGCTGCCGGGAGAGCACAGGATCCTGGTCTCCCGCCAAAAGACGGAGGACTTGTTTCGCCAGGTCGAAGACTCGTCCTTCCTGGGCATGAAGCCCCTCTACAAGGGGTGGGTGTCGCCCACCCAGCGGTCCAAGCTCTGCGTACGCGGCGCCGGCTTCGAGCGTTGCGTCGAGGCGGCCACCAATCCGATCTTCAACACGACCAACGAGCCCAAACAGTTCGACGAACTGGTCAGCGCCGCCTACGCGATCGCGTCGCCCGAACGCTGGATCCGCGCCACGCCGCAGACGGTCCGGGTCTTCGAGCAAGAGGGCCTGGACCCGCGCTCGCTCGGCGGTCAGCGCCTGGTCTTCGCCGTCGCCGAGGCTTACGACCTGGCCGCCATGCAGGCGTTGATCGCGCGTGGCTTTCCCTTGGACGCCACCCGCATCGACCCCTTCCATGACCTGACCACGCCGGTCGAGGTCGCGGCGTACAACGGCAGGCTCGACATCCTGCGGGCGCTGCTCGACGCCGGGGCCTGGACGTCGGCGACGCCGGAGGTCAAGCAGAGGGCCTTGCTCGCGGCCTCCCGATCCTGCCAGCCGGAGATCGTGCAGACCATCCTGGACGAGGGCGTGGTGCTCCAGCCCAAGGCCATGACGATCCATGTTCTTCGCTGTCGAGACGGCGTTTCCCGGCAGGCCGACGCCCCGGCGACCGCGGCCCTGATGGTGAAGCATGGCCTCCCTGTCGATGCGCGGGACGCCAACGGTCACACCCTGCTTCACTCGGGCGTTGGTCCGGATGTCGTCAGGCTGTTGCTGCGCCACGGCGCCGATCCCAATGCGCGCGACGACCTGGGAGTCCCCCCGCTCCTGACGGTTTCCAACGAGGAGGCGGCCATCGCGCTGATCGAGGCCGGGGCGGACATCGACGCCACGCACGACAGGACCACGAAGCCGGAGGAGTGGTCGACCGGCGAGTCGATCGACATCATCGCCAGCAACGCGGGCTGGACCCGGGTCCAGGCCCTGGTCAACGCCCGCCGCGCCGAAGCGCGAGCCAAGGCGCGCTAGGGCCGGCTGGCGAAAGCCATGACCATTTCGGCGAAGGCGCCCGGCTGCTCCAGATAGAGGAAGTGGCCGCCGCTGGTCATGACGATCCGTTTCGCGCCCGGGATCAGCGCTTCCAAGGCGCCGGCGTGGGCGTGGACGTCGGGGATGTCGATCTCGCCGGTGACGATCAGGGTCGGGACCTTGATCTCACCCAGTCGGCCCATGACCTCGGGTCCGTCCTGGATCATCCGGGCCGCGCCGAAATTGCCGGGATGGGCGGTCAGGTCGGCGACGACGAAGGCGCGTTGGGCCTCGGCGCCCGGCGTCAGGATGTAGGGGTCCTTGGCGGCGTCGGCGAGACGGCCCTGTGACATCAGCGTCACCAGCGTCATGGTCCGCTTCATGAAATGCTCGGTGGGCTTGAAGCCGTTCACCGCCGCCCCGACCAGCACCAGTC
>NZ_JBFTZS010000439.1:0-3847 GCF_056406675.1 Caulobacter sp. P1_B12_2
GCCGCGTCGACAGCGCCTTCCTGGCCCGCATGGTCGCCGAGCACCGCATGGACGAGGTCGAGGCCGCCGAACTGATCGTCGACCTCACCTACACCCTGCCCAAACGCGCCTACAAACTCGACCAACGGCCCAACTGGGCCAGGCCGGTCCAGTCGAATCCCGCCAAACACGCCGCCGAATAGATTTTCCGGAGCTCCACAATGTTCACCAAGACCTATCACGCCACCCACCCGGACATGATGTTCGCGGTCGGCAACGACGACCTGCGCGAGCGCTACCTGATGGACGGCCTGTTCGCCGCCGACGACATCGTGCTGCATTACAACCACGCCGAACGCTTCGTGGTCGGCGGCGCCGCGCCGGTGTCCAAGGGCGTTAAGCTGCCCGACCAGACCGAGCCCGCCTCGGCCGCCGGTCACCCGTTCCTGGAACGCCGCGAACTGGGCGCCATCAATGTCGGCGGCGGCAAGGGCAAGGTCACGGTCGACGGCGTCGCCTACGACATCGAGCCGCGTGACGGCATCTACGTGACCATGGGCGCGAAGGACGTGGTGTTCGAAAGCGTCGACGCCGCCAACCCGGCGCGCTTCTACCTGACCAGCCTGCCGGCCCACGCCGCGTTCGAGACCAAGAAGCTGGAATTCGCCAACGCCGTCCCGCTGGAGCGCGGCGCGCTGGAGACCTCGAACGAACGCACCATCTACCAGTACATCGTGCCGACCACCTGCAAGTCGGCGCAGCTGCTGCTGGGCATGACCGTGCTGAAGCCGGGCAGCGTCTGGAACACCATGCCGCCCCACCTGCACGACCGCCGCTCGGAAGCCTATTTCTACTTCGGTTTGGGCGAGAACGACCGGGTCTTCCACTACATGGGCGAGCCGGACGAGATGCGTCACATCGTGATCGCCAACGAGGAAGCCGTGATGAGCCCGCCGTGGTCGATCCACATGGGTTCGGGCACCTCGAACTACACGTTCATCTGGGCGATGGGCGGCGAGAACCTCGACTACACCGACATGAACGTGCTGGACATCTGCCAGCTGAAGTAGGAGCGAAAGCTCCTTCACGACCCCTTTGGCTGTCATCCCGGACGGCCCGAAGGGACGATCCGGGATCGATTTGGAGCGTAGCGCTTCGGGTCGGTCCCGGATCTTCGCGCTTCGCGCTACGTCCGGGATGACAACGAGATTTTTGAGGAACGCACCATGGCCAATCCGTTCAGCCTCGAAGGCAAGGTCGCCCTCGTCACCGGCGCCAACACCGGTCTCGGCCAGGCCGTGGCTGTCGCGCTGGCCGAAGCGGGCGCGAACATCGCCGCCGCCGGCCGCAGCGCCCCGACCGAAACCCAAGCCTTGGTTGAAGCCGCGGGCCGCAAGTTCCTGTCGATCAAGGCCGACTTCGGGTCGATCGAGCCCGTCCAGCGCGTGGTCGACGAGACCGTCGCCGCCTTCGGCAAGGTCGACATCCTGGTCAACAACGCCGGCATCATCCGCCGCGCCGACAGCATCGAGTTCTCCGAGGCCGACTGGGACGCGGTGATGGATACGAACCTGAAGGTCGTGTTCTTCCTGACCCAGGCCTTCGCCAAGCAGGTTCTGAAGCAAGGCGGCGACACCGCGAGCATCGGCAAGATCATCAACATCGCCAGCCTGCTGTCCTTCCAGGGCGGCATCCGCGTGCCGTCCTACACGGCCAGCAAGAGCGGCCTGGCGGGTCTGACCAAGATCCTGGCCAACGAGTGGGCGAGCAAGGGCATCAACGTCAACGCTATCGCGCCCGGCTATTTCGACACCAACAACACCGAGGCCCTGCGCAACGACGCCGACCGCAACGCCTCGATCCTGGCCCGCATTCCGGCCGGGCGCTGGGGTCAACCGGGCGACCTGGGCGGGGCCGCCGTGTTCCTGGCCTCGCAGGCCGCTGACTACGTTCAGGGCATTACCTTGCCCGTCGACGGCGGTTGGCTGGCTCGCTAGAGGCAGAAATCTGCGCAAAAGCGTATTTGGTACCGCAACCAATGCGTCGGCCGCCTTTTCGCGGCCGGCAAAGCGCGGTAGAGGCGCCGCTGCGCCAGCAAGGGCAAAACGTCCGGCCGGCGTTTCGTACGTTTCCTTCCTGATGAACCGTCGCGGTTTCGCGGCGGTCGCGGAGCTTCGCGCATGCCTCTGTCCCTTGGCCCTTCGTTTGGCGACGGTGACCGCCCCACCAGCCGCCACGTGCGACAGAACGCCAGCCTGCTCAGCGACCTGCTGAACGAGGCCATCGCCTATCTGGACGGCGAGGACGCCGCCAAGCTGGTGGCCAAGGCGCGCAGCGCCGCCTCGCAGGAGACCGCGGACGGCGAGGCCCCGCGACTGGACCACCTGTTCGCCGACCTCTCCAGCGACCAGGCCATCTTCCTGGCCCGGGCCCTGGCCAGCCACTCGATGCTGGCCAATATCGGCGAGGACGTCGCCGGCCGCCGCCGGCATGCCGAGGGCGACGCCAAGCCGGGCGACGAGCGCCCCCGCACCCTGGTCGACGCCGTCAAGGCGCTGGTCGCCGAGGGCAAGTCGCCCGAAGAGCTGACCAAGATCCTGGCCGCCATGAACGTGGTGCCGGTGCTGACCGCCCACCCCACCGAAGTGCGCCGCCGCAGCATGGTCGATCGCGAGACCGAGATCTCGCGCCTGATGGCCCTGCGCCGCCACCACCTGCCGCCGGCCATGGACGCCGAGATCCGCGAGCGTCTGTTCCGCGAGATCGCCCTGATGTGGCGCACCCGGCTGTACCGCCCCGAGCGGATCACGGTGAAGGACGAGATCCGCAACGCCCTGTCGATCGTCCGCACCTCGATCCTGCCGGCGATCATCGACCTCTATGCCGACTGGTCGCAGGAGATCGGCCAGCACGGCCAGATGGCCCCGCTGCTGAAGATGGGCTCGTGGCTGGGCGGCGACCGTGACGGCCATCCCGGCGTCAACGGCGACACCCTGAAGCTGGCCCTGGCCTCCCAGGCCCGGGTGATCCTGGACTGGTACGCCGCCGAGGTGCGCAAGCTGTGGTCCAACCTGGCGGTCTCCACCGCCTATGCGCCGGTGTCCGATGAGCTGCGCGCCTTGGCCGCCCAGACCCAGGACCCGTCCGTTCACCGTCTGGACGAACCCTATCGTCTAGCGCTGGAACTGATCTTCGACCGTCTCTCGGCGGTGTCCCAGAAGCTGACCAACCAATGGGTGGCCTTCGCCAACGGCCGCACGGAGGTCGAGCCCTACGGCCACCCAGAGGCCTTCGTCGCCGACCTGAAGATCATCATCGACAGCCTGGAGCGCAACGGCGGCGAGCGGCTGGTGGGCTCGGCCCTGCGCACCCTGGTCGAGGTGGCCCAGGCCTGCGGCTTCCACCTGATGAGCCTGGACCTGCGCCAGAACGCCGATGTTCACGAGCGGACGCTGCACGAGCTGTTCCAGCGGGCCGGCTCCGGGGTGAAGTATCTCGACCTCGACGAGGAGGCCCGTTCCAAGCTGCTGATCAGCGAGCTGTCGCACCAGCGGCCCCTGGTCTCGCCGTTCACCGCCTATGGCGAGGAGACGACCAAGGAGCTGGCCACCATGGAGGCCGCCGCCCAGATGGTCCGCGACTATGGTCACGGCTGCATCGGGGCCTATGTGATCTCCAAGTCGGCGACCCTGTCGGACATCCTGGAGCCGTTGGTTCTGCTCAAGCAGGTGGGCCTGGTCTGGGGCGGCGCGGCGCCGCGCGCCTCGGTCAAGATCAGCCCGCTGTTCGAGACCATCGGCGACCTGGAGAACGGTCCCCGCGTGTTGCGCCAGTGGCTGGAGCTGCCGCTGAGCCGCACCATCCTGGG
>NZ_JBFTZS010000440.1:0-3836 GCF_056406675.1 Caulobacter sp. P1_B12_2
CCGTCAACCGTTCCTAACCCCTCACCCTCCCATCGCTTCGCGACGGGCCCCTCCCTCTCCCTCTGGGAGAGGGTTACAAGGGGCGCATGACCGAGATTCTCCAGCCTTCATCAGGCGTCTTCGACGGCCGCGAGCACCAGCTCCCGGTGCGCATCTACTACGAGGACACCGACTTCTCCGGCATCGTCTACCACGCCAACTACCTGCGCTATTTCGAGCGGGGGCGGAGCGACTTCTTCCGGATGATCGGGATCTCGCACACCGCCCTGGCCGCGGCCGACACCGCCTTCGCCATCATCCGCATGGAGCTGGACTTCAAGCGGTCGGCCCGGATCGACGACGCCCTGCTGGTGCGCACCACCTACGACCGCGTGAAGGGCCCGCGCCTGTTCGTCAGCCAGCGGATCACGCGGGGCGACGAGCTGATCTGCCAGGCGGCGGGCGAGGCGGTCTGCATCACCCTGGACGGCCGCCCGCGCAAGCCGACGGCGGAGATGCTGGCGCAGTTGGCGCCTTGGCTGGAGGTTTGAGCTCCCCCACCGCCCGTCATCCTCGGACTTGTTCCGAGGACCCCTGCTTCAACCGCGAAGACGGAAAACCCATAGGGCGTTGAGATCTCGGCCCAACCGCGACCGACAGCTCGGCTGACCTAGGGGTCCTCGGAACAAGTCCGAGGATGACGAGCGTTGAGGGGGCGGCGAGGGGAACAAGGTGAGACCCCGGCCTTCATCACCAAAAAACCCGCTCCCTCGCCGATTGTCATAGTTTCACCATTGCCCCGCTTCATGTCAGTAAGGGCGCAACGGAACCCCGGAAGGTGCGCTATCCACCTTCCACGACAACTGACGCCCCAACGGAGCAGGACCCCCGCATGGACGCCGCAGGCCCCCAGAGCTTTTCCTTCATCGCGCTGTTTCTTCAGGCCGACTGGGTGGTCAAGAGCGTGATGATCGGGCTGATCCTGGCCTCGCTGGGCTCGTGGGCCGTGATCATCGACAAGCTGTTCCGCTTCGCCGGCCTCAACAGCGCCGCCAATCGATTCGAGGACCAGGTCGGTTCGGGCCAGGGTCTGGAGGAGATCGCCGCCCAGGCCGGGACCAATCCGCGCCACCCGCTGCCGCGCATGCTGCAGGCCGCCCTGAAGGAATGGCGCGACGCCAAGGCCAAGGGTCCGATCGGCGAGAGCCAGGCCGCGTTCCTGATCCAGCGCATCGACCGGATGATGGACACCCTGATCTCGCGCGAGACCGGCAAGGCCGAGGAAGGCCTGGGCAGCCTGGCCATCGTCGCCACCGCCAGCCCGTTCATCGGCCTGTTCGGCACGGTCTGGGGCATCATGCACGCCTTCCAGAACATCGCGATCTCGAAGAACACCTCGCTGGCCGTGGTCGCCCCGTCGATCGCCGAAGCCCTGTTCGCCACCGCCATCGGCCTGATCGCCGCCATCCCGGCCTATATCGCCTACAACAAGTTCTCGACCGACGCGGGCAAGTACGCGGGGCGCCTGGAGAACTTCGCCGACGACCTGTCGACCGCCATCCAGCGTCGCCTGAGCGAGCGGGTCTAGTCGCATGGCGATGTCAGCCAACGACGCCTTCGCCACCGGCGGCCGTCGCGGTCGCCGTCGTCGCGGCCGCCGGGGCAAGGGCGCCCTGTCGGAGATCAACGTCACCCCGCTGGTCGACGTGATGCTGGTGCTGCTGATCATCTTCATGATCAGCGCTCCGCTGCTGACCGCCGGCGTGCCGCTGGAACTGCCCAAGACCGAGGCCGCCGCCCTGCAGAACCAGCAGGAGCCGATCACCGTCTCGATCAAGGCCGACGGCGCGGTGTTCATCGGCGAGGGCGAGGTCCCGTTCGGCGAACTGGCCCCGCGCATCTCGTCGATCGCCGGCGACGGCTACGACAAGCCGATCTTCGTGCGCGCCGACGGCAAGGCGAACTACGCCACCGTCGCCCAGGTGATGGCGGCGCTGTCCAACGCCGGCTTCGCCAAGATCAACCTGCTGACCGACACCGGCGGTCCTTCGTCGGGCGTGTCCGCCAAGGCCCCTGCGGCGAACGCGGACGCGGGCGCCCTGCGTCCGGCGCAGTGAGCGGCTGTCGATGCACGGCTTCACGCAACTGGCCATCGGTTTCCCCTCCCCGATGGGGGAGGGGCCAGGGGTGGGGGTGACACCGCCGGCGGGCTTGAGCGCGGCCGTGCTCCATCCTGAACCGCTTTCACCCCCATCCCCGGCCCTTCCCCCACCAAGGGGGAAGGGGGCGGACAGCGGAGCTCGCTCATGAGCTACCGCGAGAACAAGACCAACTTCTCACCCGCCCTGGTCGGGTCGATCGGCCTCCACCTGCTGGTGGTGGCCGCGATCCTGATCGGGCCGTGGAAGCCGTCCAAGCCGGTGATCATCGGCGAGAGCGTGCCGGTGACCATCGTCACCGAGGGGCCGACCAACGTCCGTCCGGCCATCGAGGACGTCGTCGACCAGACGGCCCAGACAGAAGAGCCGACGCCCGAGGCCGACCCGCAGCCGCCGGCGCCGGTTCCCGCCCCGGTCCCGACCCCGGCCCCCGCGCCGCCCAAGACCGCCGCCGCGGCGCCGACTCCCAAGCCGACCCCGACCAAGCCGGTCCCGGCCAAGCCCGAGCCCGACTTCTTCGCCTCGCTGGAAAAGACCCTGGCCAAGACGCCCAAGGCGACCGGCAAGCCCGTCGCCAACGCCGCGCGCGGGCCGACCCGGCCCGAGACCGCCACCCAGGCCCGCCCCGGCGCGGGCGCGATGACCGGCCTGCAGGCCGCCGCCATCAACGGCATGAAGGACGAGATCCAGCGCCGCTGGAACCCCAACTGCGAGGTCGAAGGCGGCGGGGCCATCCAGGTCAAGGTCAGCTTCAAGCTGGCGACCGGCGGCCGCATCGTCGGCCAGGTGACGGCCGGCGACGCCGAGCGTTCGTCCGATCCGGTGGTCCGGTCGGCCGCCGMCCGGGCCATTCGCGCGGTCTACCAGTCGGCGCCCTTCGAAGGGCTGCCGCCGGACTACTATGGCCAGCAACTCAATTTGAACTTCAAGGCGCGCGACGCTTGCGCGGCGCGATAGGGAGGACACCGAGCATGAACCTGAAGTCCGTCTTCACCAGCCCCCTGGCGAGCTTGGCGACCGCCGCCGTCCTGGCGCTGTCCATGGCCGCCTTCGCCCCGACCGCCGCGCGCGCCCAGATCGAGGTCGACATCGACAAGGGCGCGGTCAAGCCGCTGCCCGTGGCCATTCCGGCCTTCTCGGGCGGCGGGCGCGGGGCCGACATCTCGCAGGTCATCAGCGGCAATCTCGAGCGCTCGGGGCTGTTCCAGCCGCTGAACGTCGCCAACGTCGCCGACAAGCTGACCGACGTGAACGTCCAGCCGCGCTTCCCCGACTGGCAGGCCACCGGGGCCCAGGCCCTGATCAACGGCCAGGTCACGGTCGGCGCCGACGGCGTGCTGCGCGTCGACTTCCGCCTGTGGGACACCTTCAGCCAGCAGCAGCTGCTGGGGCTGCAATTCACCTCGACCGCCGAGAACTGGCGGCGGGTGGCCCACAAGATCAGCGACGCGGTCTATGAGCGGCTGACCGGCGAGAAGGGCTATTTCGACACCCGCGTGGTGTTCGTCGCCGAGAGCGGCGGCAAGCTGGCCCGGGTCAAGAAGCTGGCGATCATGGACCAGGACGGCGCCAACCCGCAGTACCTGACCGACGGCTCGTACATCGTGATGACGCCGCGCTTCTCCTCGACCAGCCAGGAGATCACGTACATGGCGCTGCGGCCCACGGGGTCGAGCATCTACCTGACCAACCTGGAGA
>NZ_JBFTZS010000441.1:0-3827 GCF_056406675.1 Caulobacter sp. P1_B12_2
CGCGAAGCGGCGTGACGGAGGGGGCGTCACTCCACCGACCTCGGCCGATGCACCGCCGTCACCAGCACGTAGCTGAGCAGCATCAGCAGGTACCAGGCGCCGAGCTTGCCGATCGACACCATGTGCCAGCCGTGGCGCTGGCTGGGATAGATCCAGGCGCCGGCCAGGGTGCCGAGGTTCTCGGCGAACCAAATGAACAGGGCCACCAGCAGCCCGCCCAGCAGGAACGGCATGCGCCGCGCGACGCGGTCGGGCGTGAACAGGAACCAGGTCCGCCCGAAGATCACCACCGACAGCGCGAACAGGCCCAGGCGGATGTCCGGCCCGTAGTGGTGGGTGAAGAAGTTGGCGTAGGCCAGGACCGCCAGCACCCAGGTGGTCCAGATCGGCGGATAGCGGACATAGGTCACGTCGAACAGCCGCCAGATCCGGGCGATGTAGCTGCCGATACAGGCGTACATGAAGCCGCTGAACAGCGGCACGCCGCCGATCTTCAGCAGGCCGGGCTCGGGATAGATCCATGAGCCGTGGGCGGTCTTGAACACCTCCATCACCGTGCCGACGACGTGGAAGACCAGGATGACCAGGGCCTCGTCCCAGCGTTCCAGCTTCAAGGCCAGCAGCGAGGCCTGGATGACAACCGAGGCGACGACCAGAAAGTCGTAGCGCGCCAGCGGCGCATCCTCCGGCCAGAACAGGTGCGTCCCGACGATCAAGGCCAGCATCAGCSCGCCGAACAGGCAGGCCCAGGCCTGCTTGAGGCCGAACAGCAGAAACTCGTAGGCCCCGCCGTTGAGGCGCGAGCGCTGCGCCCACGGCCGCGCCCAGGCGTCCAGCGCCCCGACCCGGCCCTTGATCCCGTCTTTGGCCCTAGCCGGAACGGGGGCGCCGGCGCCATATGTCGCCTCATGACCTCCTCGATCTTCCCGCCCGCCGCCGACAAGACCGCCCTGGAGCGCGGCGCCGCCATCGCCCCGCGTTTCGACGCCGCCGGCCTGGTCGCCGCCATCGCCCAGCACGCCGACACCGGCGAGATCCTGATGTTCGCCTGGATGAACGACGAGGCGCTGAAGCTGACCCTGGACACCGGGATCGCCCACTATTTCAGCCGCTCGCGGGGCAGCCTCTGGAAGAAGGGCGAGACCAGCGGCCAGTTGCAGGTCGTCACCGAGCTGCGGATCGACTGCGACCAGGACGCCGTGCTGATCAAGGTCCGCCCGCAAGGCGACGGCGGCGCCTGCCACGTGGGCTTCCGCTCGTGCTTCTACCGCGTCTGGGAAAACGGGGCGCTGGTCGAGCGGGAGGCTTAGGGCTCTTCTCATCGGGCCAGCCTGCGCCATCGACGTCCAGCCGATGGCCAAAGCGGTTGCAGATCGCGTGCAGACCTTTGGCCAGCCCGGCGCAAGTTCACCGAACGTCGTTACACTGGAGCCAATCTGTGCCATCCTCCTGCTGGGGTATTGGGGGGCGACAGATGGCCGAAGCGGCTTTGCGGACCGGTGCGAGGACTGACGCCTCGCGACACTTCTATTTCGCCATGGCGCTGACCTGCCTGGCCATCGCCGTGCTCGGCTTCATGCCGACCTATTTCCTGCCGATGGCCCAGGGCAAGTTCAAGGCCCCGCCGCTGACCCATATCCACGGCCTGGTGCTGTACGCCTGGATGGCGTTCTTCTGCACCCAGACCTGGCTGGTGGCGCAGGGCAAGACCATCGCCCACCGCACCTGGGGCGTGCTGGGCGTGGCGATCGCCACCGCCATGCTGTTCGTGGTCACCGCCGTCGTCTCGCTGCGGGTCGCCCAAGCCTCCTTGCCCGGTCAGCCGGAAGGCGTGGCCCATCAGGTGCGCGCCTTCGCCTGGGTGAGCATCGGCGGGATCGGCTTCTTCACCGCGCTGTTCGTCCTGGCCATCGCCAAGATCAGGCGGCCGGAGACGCACAAGCGCCTTCTGCTGCTGGCCACGATCTCGCTGCTGGGCGCGCCGATCGCGCGCTGGTTCCTGACCTTCCTAGCGCCGCCGCCCGGACCGCCGCCCGTCCTGCCGCCCGGCGTGCCCTTCGTGAGCGCGCCGCCGGTCTTCGTGGCCGTGCCGCCCGCCCTGGTCGGCGACCTGCTGCTGGTCCTGGCCATGTGGGTGGACTGGCGCACGCGCGGACGCGTCCACCCCGTCTATCTGTTTGGCGGAGCGGCCCTGCTGCTGCTTCACCTGACCCAGGTCCCGGTCGCGGAATCGCCGGCCTGGCAGGCGATCGCCGCCGCCATCGGCCACATCGCGGGCTGACCGCTTGCGCTGAACCGGGGCGCGGCGGACAAAGTCCGCATGACCACCGCCCAGTCCCTGATCGCCTTCGCCGTCGCCGCCGGCCTGCTGACCATCACCCCCGGCCTGGACACCGCCCTGGTGCTGCGCACGGCGACGGCCGAGGGCTGGCGGCGGGCGACCGCCGTGGCGGTGGGGATCGGGCTGGGATGCCTGGCTTGGGGCGCGGCGGCGGCGTTCGGGGCCGGGGCCCTGCTGGTGGCCTCGCAGACCGCCTACACGGCGCTGAAGTGGGCCGGGGCGGCCTATCTTGTCTGGCTGGGCGTCAACCTGCTGCGCAAGCCGCGTTCGGCGTTTGAGACCGGGGCGGGCGAGACGCCGCCTTCCGGAGGACTTGTCGCGGCCCTGGCCAAGGGGTTCTGGAACAACCTGCTCAATCCCAAGGTCGGGGTGTTCTACGTGTCGTTCCTGCCGCAGTTCATTCCGCCCGGCGCCAGCCCGGCCGCCTTCGGCCTGCTGCTGGCCGCGATCCATGTGGTCATGGGCCTGGCCTGGGCCGGCGGCCTGATCCTGGCCACCGCCCCGATCGCCAAGGCGCTGCGCAAGCCCGGCGTGGTCCGGTGGCTGGACCGGATCACGGGCGGGGTGTTCGTGGCGTTCGGCGTGCGGATCGCGCTGGAGCGGCGCTAAAGGCTTCGCAGGTAGGCGCAGAACATGTCGGCCATGGCGTCGCTGTAGGCCACGATCTCGTCGTCGGTTCGCGGCGTCTCCGAGAACGCCTTGCCCACCTGGCCCAGCGTCGTGGTGATCAGGTCGCCGGCCAGGACCCGGACGTCTTCCGGAGCGTCGGGCAGGGTCTCGCGCATGAAGACCTGCACCACCTGCGTTCCCTTGACCCGCACGGCCTGGGCCTCGGGCGCGTCGCGGTAGAGCGGGGCGGCGTCGTTGAGCGCCACGCGCATCTGAGCCTCTTCGCACTCGGAGCGGACGAAGGCGTGGACCAGGGCGCGCAGCCGGTCCAGCGGCGGCCGGCCAGCGTCCTCCAGGATGACCCGCAGCATGTCGGTCGTCTGGCGCCACTCGTCGCTTTGCAGCCGAAACAGGATCGCCGCCTTGTTCGGGAAGTACTGGTAGACCGAGCCGACGCTGACCCCAGCCTTCTCGGCCACCCTGGCCGTGGTGAAACGCCCCGCGCCCTCCTTGGCCAAAACCTGAACAGCCGCCTCCAATATGGCCGCCACAAGATCGGTCGAGCGGGCCTGCTGGGGCTGTTTTCGCGAGGAAATCCGGGGACTTGAGCGATCGGTCATGGCGGCTCGCGGTGATGCGAATAGGAAACCTGACGAATTAGTCGCATTTTTTCTTCGACACAACGACGCCCTTCGCGTCAGATCGGAGATCCCCCATGACGACCCTCACCAGCGCCCCCGTGGCGCCCCTGCTGGACCGCCTGTTCGAGGCGGCCGAGGCCACCTCGCCGGCGACCAACGCCTTCGCCGCCGCCCTGTCCGCCGAGGATCGCGAGCGCCTGATGCGCAGCAAGACCGACTATCTGGACCTCTACGGC
>NZ_JBFTZS010000442.1:0-6466 GCF_056406675.1 Caulobacter sp. P1_B12_2
GCTCTGTTCTGCACCACCCTGGCGGCCAGCCTGGCCGCCTCCGCCCTGGCCTGGGGCAACCGCCGAGCCTGGGACAGCGTCGTCCAGACCGCGGAGGCGGAACGTTTCCGGCAAGCGACGAGGCGCGATGGCTGAGCAGTTCCTGCAGTTCGCCTCCGAGCCCGACCGGGCCGGGCTGGACGTCTATCGCGACCTCTACGCGTCCGGCGCCGACGTGACGGGCCTGGACGGCGCGTTCTTCGCCGAGGTCGCGGGCTGGCGGCTGGCCGGGATCCTGCTGTTCGACCGCCGCCTGGCCGGGGTGGCCCACGAGCGCTCCGCCGAGCGGGTGCGCCGCGACCAGTTCGACCATTTCACGGTCCAGCTGGTGGTCGAGGGCCGGTTCGAGGTCGACAGCGGCGAGGGCTTCGTCGCGGTCGCGCCCGGCCAGATCGTGTTGCTGGACATGACCCGTCCGATGCGCAACCGGGCGTTCGCCACCCGGGTGATCACCGCCAGCGTCTCGCGCGAGGTGCTGCAGGCGGCGCTGGGCTCGACCGCGGGCCTGCACGGCCGGATCATCGATCCGGACAAGGCCTTGCTGCTGGCCGACTACATGACGTCGCTGTCCGCCCGCGCGCCCGAGATCGGCGAGGCC
Source organism: Caulobacter sp. P1_B12_2 (assembly GCF_056406675.1). Classification (NCBI taxonomy): domain Bacteria; kingdom Pseudomonadati; phylum Pseudomonadota; class Alphaproteobacteria; order Caulobacterales; family Caulobacteraceae; genus Caulobacter; species Caulobacter sp. P1_B12_2. Next base: position 638 of record NZ_JBFTZS010000442.1, read on the forward strand.
GACCTGCCAGCCGTGTCGCGGGCCTTCATCGACCTGCTGACCGTGGCGGCCGGCAGCGTCGAGCTGGGGCGCGGGGCCGACCTGCGACGGCTGGAGTTCGCCCGGCGGGAGTCGGTCAAGCGCTTCATCGAGACCAACCTGGCGTCGGACCTGACGGCGGAGGCGATCGGCGAGGCCACCGGCGTCTCGCGCGCCACCCTCTACCGCATCTTCCAGCCGGACGGCGGGATCGGCGGCGTCATTCAGGCCCGCCGCCTGGTGCGGCTGCGCGCGGCGTTGGGCGACCCGGACGACGACCGCCCGCTCGCCGACATCGCCCGCGCCTGCGGCTTCAAGTCCGAGAGCCACATGGGCCGGATGTTCCGCAAGGCCTTCGCCGCCACCCCCGGCGAGTACCGCCGCCAGGTGCGCGCCGCCACCTCGGTCGGCGAGCGGGCCGAACTGTCCCGGCGGCGCTGGGACGCGCTGATGGGCGAGATCACCTGAGCCCCTATTGGGGCGCCGGATAGAGGTCCAGCAACGCTCGGGTCACGCCGTTGGTCCAGCCGAAGCCGTCCTGCAGCGGGTACTCGCCGCCGCCGCCGGCCTTGGCCTCCTCGACGTCGTATTTCTCCAGCATCTTGCCGCTGGCCTGGTATTCGCGGGCCACGGTGGCCAGCCAGCGCTGGCCGATATCCTTGGCCAGGTCGTCCTGGCCGTAGCGGCGCAGGCCCGACACCGCCACCCACTGCAGCGGGGCCCAGCCGTTGGGGGTGTCCCACTGCTGGCCGGTCGAGACGGTGGTGGTTCGCAGGCCGCCCGGCGCCAGCAGCAGGGCGCGGGTCGTGGCCGCCACCGCCTTGGCCTGGTCGGCGCTCGCCGCTCCGACGAACAGCGGATAAAGCGTCGCGGCGCTGGGATGGTCCAGCCGGACCCGCTCACGCCACTGGTAGTCCAGATACAGGCCGCGCGGGGCGTCCCAGAGATAGGCGTTCATCGCCGCCTGTCGGCCCTTGGCGCGGCTGCTGAACTCGGCGACGCAGGGCGCGTCGGCCAGCTCGGCGCAACCCTGGGCGATCGCCGTCTCCAGGCCGTAGATCAGGGCGTTGAGGTCGACCGGGATGATCGACGTGGTCTGGATGGTCTTCAGGCTCTTGCCGTCGGCCATCCAGCGCGAGCTGTAGTCCCAGCCGCTTTCGGCTCCCGAGCGCAGGTCGCGGAAGACCTCGCCGGCAGGGCGGTTCGTGACCTCCCGCGCCGTCAGCACGTCCTCGCGGTAGGACTCGTCGCGCGGCGTGGTCCGGTCATCGGCGTAGCGGTTGAGGACCGCGCCGTCGGGCAGGGCCACGACGCGGCGGTGGGCCTGGCCGGGCGCGAGGGTCTTCTCGCCGTCCATCCAGAAGGCGTGCTCGCGGCGCATGAGATCGACGCGGCTCTTGAACCGCGCCTTGTCGGTCTTGTCGGCCAGCCCGACCATCGCGAAGTAGAACGGCGGCTGCGAGCGGCTGAGATAGTAGGTGCGCGTGCCGTTGGGGATGTGGCCGTAGCGGTCGATCAGCCCGCCGAAGTCGTCGACCATGTTCTCGACCGCGTCCTGCCGACCGTCGGCGGCCAGGCCCAGCATCGTGAAGTAGCTGTCCCAATAGTACATCTCGCGGAAGCGGCCGCCGGGCACCACGAACGGCTTGTCCAGCGGCAGGGCGCTGTCGCCGTCGACGGCCTGGACCGGCGGACGGGTCAGCACCGGCCACAGGGCGGCGATGTGGGCCTTCAGCGTGGTGCGGTCCTGGGACGGCGGCGGTAGGGGCGCGGCCTCGGGCACGACGAAATTGGCGCGCACGAAGCGCTTCAGCTCGGCGTCGGTGAAGACCGCGTGGGCGCGATAGGCGGCCAGGATCTGGACGGGCGGTCGCCTGGGCTTGGCGTCGACGAAGGTCTTACCGTCCGCGAACAGCTTGCGCATCTGCACCTGGTGGAACAGCTCGGCATAGGTGTCGGCGGGGGAGGGGATCTCGCTGGTCTTGGGCGTCGCGGTCTGGGCGAGCGCTGGAGCGGCGAGGGCGAGCCAGAGCGWGGAGGCCAGCAGGCTGGTGCGATGCTTCACGACAGATCCTCCACATGTCCGCTCATCCCGGCGAATGCCGGGATGAGCGGTTTCAAAAATTAAAGCTCGACCTCAAGAACGACAAAAGCGCGGATCGGGTCCGAGGGTCGCCCTCGGTCAGGCCGTGACTGTCGGTGAGATTGTCGGCCGAGACCTGGACGGTGAAGTCCGAGACGTCGAAGATCGCCCCCAGGTCGAACTTGGTGTAGCCCTTCAGCACCTGGGTGTTGGCGTTGTCGGCGAAGCGGTCGTCCACCGCGCTGACCGTGCCGTAGAAGGTCGACTCCACCGAACCCAGGGTCACGTCGTAGCTGGGCGTGAAGCGGATCATCCAGTCGGGCTGGCGCTGGGCGCTGTTGCCCTTGTTGGCCGGGATCGACGACTTGGTGATCTCGGTCTTCTGCCAGGTGCCGTTCAGCGCCAGCGACAGGCCGAAGTCCGAGCGCCAGCGGCCATCCAGCTCGACGCCGTGGGCCTTGTTGCTGTTGCTTTCCTGGATGCCGCCGACGTCGGCGAACTTGGCGCCCTTGAATTCGTTGGCGAAGCCGGTGGCGTAGAGCTCGAACGGTCCGCTGCGCAGCTTGTAGCCCAGCTCGTACTGGTCGACCGACAGGGTGTCGGTCAGGCCCTCGCGGAAGTTGTCGAAGCTGGGGAACTTGTAGCCGCGCGAATAGCGGCCGAACACGCCCGACACGGCGTTGAGGTCGTAGTTCACCCCGAGCGTGTAGCTGGTCTTGCTGTTGCTGTAGTCGGTGGTGCGCAGGGCCAGGCCGTCGGGGAAGCCGGGGCCGTCGTCGACCACATAGTCCGTCTGGAAACGCTCGCGGCGCACGCCCAGGTCGATGCGCAGCGGATCGATGACCTGCCAGGAGTCGGCCAGGTACAGCGCGTCCACCCGCCCGTCGCCCGCCGAGGTCAGGCCGAACTTGAAGCAGCTTGAGCCGCTGCCGGCCGTGGCCAGGTTGGCGCAGGTGACCGGCGCGGCCAGGTAGTCGCCGTTGGCCTTGACCTGCATCGGCTCGACATTGCCGATCGTCCAGAAGTCGTCGGACTTGAAGCTGGAGGCGTAGTAGCCGGCCGAAAGCTGATGGCTGCCCAGGGTCTTGGCGATCGACAGGTCGTTGGTCAGGGCCTTGATCTTCTTCTCGACGATCCAGGCGCCCCAGTTCTGGACGTAGTCGTTGGCGCCCAGGGTGGTCCCGCCGCGCGTCCTGATCGCGCCGGGGACCACGGTGTTCAACGAGGCGACCGTGATCGCCGCCCCGTCCGGCACCAGGCCGTAGGTGTCGGCGTCGCCGTCGGTCAGGCTGAAGCGGTCGCGCAGGCTCCAGCCGTCGCCGAACTCGTGCTCGAAGCCGCCGCCGGCCACGAAGCCCTTGAAGCCCCGGCCGTCGGCCAGGTCGAAATTGCGGGTCGCGCCGGCCCCGTTGACCTGCAGGGTGTGGAAGCGGCTGGCCTCGCCGATCTGGGTGTAGGTTCCCTTGTCGACGCCGGGCACGTTGATGGCGAAGGGCAGGTACCAGGCGCCGTGGTCGTCGGTGTAGCGGGCGTAGAGGTTGATCTTGCCGTGCTCCATCCGCTTGGTGATGTTGACGGTGAACTGCTGGCCGACCTCGCTGTCGAACTGGGTGTCGCGCACGCCGGGCGAGGTAGTCGCGTAGCCGCCGACCATGAAGAAGAGGTCGTCGGCCAGCTTGCCGCTCAACAGCCCGTCGACGCGGCGCAGATCGTAGTCGGAGGTCGACAGTTTGATCAGGCCGTGGGTCTCCTCGCCGCCTTCCTTGAGCTGGAAGTTGGTGGTCAGGCCCGGCTGGGCGTTCGAGAAGATCGGGTTGGGGCCGCCGCGCAGGGCCTCCATCCGCGAGATCGTCTCGTCGACCCGGAAGATCGAGCTGTTCTCGAGGAACGACAGGGTCGAGGGCGGATAGATCGGCGAGCCCTGCAGTTGGATGGTCAGGAACTCGGCGTCGCCGGTGGCGGGGAAGCCGCGCACGAAGACGTTGGCGCCGGCCACGCCGCCCGAGGTCTCGACCCAGACGCCGGGCACCAGGGTCAGCAGCTCGGCGGTGCTCTTGGGCGAGGCCTTGGTGATGTCGTCGGCGGTGACGGTGGTGACCGCGAAGCTGGCGGCCAGCTTGTCGACGCCCTTGCCGCCGGGCGTGCCGACCACGATCACCTCCTCGACCTGGGCCGGGGTCTCGGGATCGGGCTCGACGGCGGCGGCCGAGGCGGCGCCCGTCTGGGCGCTGGTGGCCACCAGCAGGGTCTTGGCGCGGATGGCGTAGACGCCGCTGGCGGTGGGCTGGGCGCTGAGGCCGGTGCCGTTCAGCAGGCGCTTGAGGCCGGCCTCGGCCGTGTAGGCGCCGGACAGGGCCGGAGCATGCTTGCCGCGCACGCTGGCCTCGTCGAAGGCCAACTGTTGACCCGAAGCCTGGCCGAAGGCGCGCAGGGCGCTGCTCAGGTCCTGGGCGGGAATGTCGAAGCTGTAGGTGGCCCGCTGCTGCTGCTGCTGGGCGTGGACGGCCGCTGGGGCGGCCAGGAGCATCAGGGCCGCGGCGGCGGTGGAGCCCCCAAGCAAGCGATGGCCCAGACGGCGATCGAACGTTCTGCGCATTGTCTTCCCTCCCTAGATGCGCCGACGTTGATTGCGGCGCTTTGGAAGGTGAGACGCCTCAGCTCGTCGAAGACACACCGGACGGCGTGGAATTTTTTTGGCCGCGGTCGATTTTCAGCACGGTCACGCCATTGGCCGCAACCGCGTGGACCGGCAGCACGGCCGTCACGCCGTCGACGAAGGCGCTGGTGTCGCCCGAGGTGAACACGCCGCTGATCCGCAGCTGGGCCACGCCGGGATCGCCGATCTTCAGCTTGTCGCGGGCGTAGCGGTTCACCCGCTCGACGGCCAGGTCCATGGGCTCGTCCTGGAACACCAGCTGGCCGTTCTCCCAGGCCTTGGCGCGGACCGGATCCAGCTGGCTGACGACCGTGGCGTTGGTCCGGGTCGAGGTGACCAGTTCGTGGTCGGGGGTCAGCAAGCGGTCGGCGGGGGCATTGCCGATCCGGACGGGCACGGCGGTGTCGGCGCGGCCGGTCTTGTCGTCCAGCACCGCCACGTGGCCCTCGTACAGCACCACCCGCATCTGGCCGGTCAGGCGCTCGACGCTGAACACCGTGCCGGTGGCGACCACCAGCTTGTCGCCGGCCGCCACCGAGAACGGACGCAGCGGGTCCTTGGCGACCGAGAACTTGGCCCGGCCGCTGTCCAGCCACAGCCGGCGGCGGCCGCGCTCGTACTTGACCTTCAGCACCGTGGCGCTGTCGAGCGAGGCGCGCGAGCCGTCGGCCAGCTCGACGATCCGCCGCTCGCCCTCGGTGGTGCGGTAGACGTCGGGCAGGCCGGCGCGCCAGGCGAACCCGGCTCCGACGGCGACGACCAGGCAGGCGGCCAGGGCGGTCCAGATCGCCGGGCGTCGGCTCGGGCGGGCCCAGCGACCGTGCTGGGCGCGGCGCAGGTCTTCCAGCGCCTCGCGGCGCAGGGCGATCATGCCGGGACTGGCGGCCTGTTCCTCGATCGCGCGCCAGGCGGTGACGGCGTCATCCAGCAGGCCGCGATGGGCTTCGTCGGCCTCGAACCAGGCCTGCAGCTCGGCCTGTTCGGCCGGGGACAGTTCCTCGTCGGCCAGGCGCACGCACCACAGGGCGGCCTGCTCGCGGGCGGCGTCCAGCCGCGCTTCGGAAGACTGGAC
>NZ_JBFTZS010000443.1:0-3812 GCF_056406675.1 Caulobacter sp. P1_B12_2
GGACCCAGATGGAATGGCTTTGAGGCTGACGCCAACAGCGCTGAGCTCTTCCAATCAGCCACCCCGCTTTGGGATCTGGGTCCCGGCATTCGCCGGGATGAGCGGCTGTAAGGGGGCTCAGTCCACCCGCTCCACATTCCCCACGAAATCCTTGGCGCAGTACCACCCGCCCTGGAACGGCGCGGCCGACGCATCCTCCGGCGGACCCGCCAGCACCTCCGCCGACCAATCCTCGGCATTGTCCTTCGGCGCGTAGCCCAAGAACCCCACTTCCGAATTGTCCCAGAAGTTCCGGGTGTTGGCCGAGACTCCGTACACGGTCGCATAGTCGAAATCGGGCGCCTCGATCCCGCAGCGCACCAGCTCGACCATGTCGCGCGGACTGACCCAGACTGACAGCTGACGAATGTCAAAGGGCCGGTCGCGGTAGGCGCCGATCCGCAAGCTGAGCACCTGCAGCCCGAACTTGTCGGCGTACATCCGGCCCATGGCCTCGCCGAACACCTTGCTGACGCCGTAGTAGCTGTCGGGCCGCGGGACCAGGGTCTCCGCCGTCGGCGTGTCGCGGCGATGGAAGCCGGCGGCGTGGTGCGAGGAGGCGAACAGCACGCGCTTCACGCCCGCCAGCCGCGCGGCCTCGAACAGGTTGTGGACGCCGACGATATTGGCCGGCAGCACCTGCTCCCAGGCGTTGGCCTCGGGTTCGACCGGCACGCCGGCCATGTGGACGACGGTGTCGATCCCCGTCATGGCGGCGACTAGTGAAGGGACGTCGAGGAGGTCGGCGTGGACGGTTTCCTCGCCCGGCTCCGCCGACGGCATGGGCGCGACGTCGGCGAGACGCATCAGGGCGTAGCGGCCGGCGAGTCCTTCGCGGATCGCGGAACCGATGCCGCCGGCGGCGCCGAGGAGCAGGATGCGGCGATCTTTCAAACTCACACCCCCTTCCCTGTCATCCCGGACGTAGCGAAGCGAAGATCCGGGACCGCCGGAAGCTCTGAGTTCACGCGTCGGTCCCGGATCTTCGCGCTGCGCGCTTCGTCCGGGATGACAGCTGCTTTTGGAGTTCAGACCGGCTTGTCGCCCGCCACCGTCACCCGGTAGCCCGTGCGGGTGTCGGGGAAATAGTCCCAGATCGCCTGGTGCCAGGTGCAGCGGTTGTCCCAGAAGGCCACCGAGTTCTTCTTCCAGCGGAAGCGCACCTGGAAGTCCGGATTCTGGGCGTGCTGATAGAGGAAGCCCAGGATCGCCGCGCTCTCGGCCTTGGACACGCCCATGATCCGCGTCGTGTAGGACGGGTTGACGAACAGGCTCTTGCGGCCGCTGACCGGATGGGTGCGGACGATCGGGTGGACCGAGCAATTATACTTGCGGTCGATGTCCGGGAAGATCGCCTTGTAGACCGGATTGGCGTCGTGCTCGGCCGACAGGCCCTCCAGATAGGCCTTCATCTTGTCCGACAGAGTCTCGTAGGCCGCGTACATGCTGGCGAAGCAGGTGTCGCCGCCGTCGTCGGGCAGGACCTTCATGTAGAGGATGCTGCCCAGCGGCGGCTCGGGATCGCAGGTCAGGTCCGAATGCCAGTTCTCGCCGGCCACGAACTTGGAGTCGGCGTCGGCGTGGATGGCCACGATCTCCGGGTGCTCGGCCAGGCCCGGCACGCCCGAATGGATGGCCAGGTTGCCGAACTTGCGCCCGAAATCCTTGTGGGCGTCGTGGGTCATCTCCTGGTCGCGGAAGAAGATCACCTGGTACTGGGTCAGGGCCTGGTGCACCTCCTCGAACTGGCGGTTCGAGAGCGGCTTGCCCAGGTCGACGCCGAAGATCTCCGCGCCGATCCGGCGGGTCATCGGCTTCACATCGAGCACGTCGTAAGCCATGCGGCCCAACTCCAACTAAACGTTCAGGAAGCCGCCGCGCACGTAGACGAGCGGGCTTTTGGCTTCGTCGACCACGACGCGCAGGACGCGGCCGACCAGGATTTCGTGATCGCCGCCGTCATGGGCGGCGTGCAGGTCGCATTCGACCGAGGCGACCGCGCCGGCCAGCAACGGATGGCCGCAGACGCCGGACTCCACCGCGGTCAGGGCGAAGCGGTCGTCGGCCCCGCTCTTGGCGAAGCGATAGGCCAGGTCGCCCTGGTCGCCGGCCAGGATGTTGACGCAGAAGCTCTTGGCCTGGCCCAGCGCCGCCAGGGTGCGGCTGTCGCGCTTGAGGCAAACCATGACCAGCGGCGGGTCCATCGATACCGAGCTGAAGGCGCTGACTGTCGTGCCCACAAGCCGGCCGTCGTGACAGACGGTGACCACGGTCACCCCCGCCGCGAAGCTGCCCATCGCCTTGCGGAAGTGGTCCGGCTCGGGCGCCAGCTCTCTGACAGCGCCATGCTTTTCAAGAAGGGCCATCACTCGTTTCCGAACGGGTTGTCGGGATAGACCGCCGAGGCCGGGCGCTTGGCGCTGTCGTCGGGGCTGGCCCGGCCGCAGACCGCCAGGGCGGTCAGGGCGTAGACCAGGGCGCTGTCGACCAGATCCTGGGGGGTCGGCCGCCAGCGGCGGAAGCCGGTGGTGATGGCCGGGATGCGGTGCATGTTGAACACGTTCTGGTCGCGCCACATGCTGGAATAGACCGGATTGGCCAAGGCCACGGGATGACCCAGGCTGAGCTTGGTGGCGTCGTCGACGGCGGCGACCAGCGGCGCCACTTCACGGGCGTCCGCCTCAAAGCCGTGGCGCACCACGACTGGCTCGATGTCGATCCGACCCAGGCCGTTCTCGCGCACCATGGCCTCCAGCGAGTGCTGGACCTCGGCCACCTTCTGTTTCGGGGTCAGGCCGACCTCGAGATAGAGGTTCACCAGCTCGGTTCCGGCCCCGAAGGCGAACGGGATGCCGCCGCGGATCGAGGCGATCTGCGACTTGGGCTGGGCCACGCCGCCGACGCTCTCGTAGCGATTGGCCTTCTCGTACGCGCCGCTCCAGGCGTGGATCGCCTCGGTCAGCTTGCCGATCTTGTAGATCGGGTTGGGGTGCTGGGCCGCCGTGGCCGGGTGGTCGAGCAGCGGCGTGAAGACGCCCTCCCCCCACACCTGGAAGCGGAACACCGCATAGCCGCAGCCCACCCAGGTCAGGCCGAAGTCACAGCCCTCGGCGGCGATGGCGTAGTCGGGGGCGACCCCGCCGTGATGGAACAGGTAGTGGGCGCCGATGTCCTTGCCCATATAGGCGACGCCGCGATGCTCCTCGATCGGTTCGGGGCCGATCTCGCCGGGACAGGCGGTCAGGTACATCTTGCCCGCCAACTCGTAGCCGGCCTTCTTCAAGGCCTTGGCGGCGATCATGAAGCAGCTCATCGGGCCGCGATCGTTGGCGATCGGATAGCCGTACAGCTTTCCGTCCTCCAGCCAGCACTTCTCCCACTCGGGATTGGCCATGGTGTCGGGGCCGTACTTGTAGGCGTCCAGGTCCGGGTTCCAGGTCGGCGCCTCGGTGTCGAGGTGGGCGGTGAACAGCAGGTTCTTGCCCCCCACTGTATTTGGGCCCTTGCCGCCGTGCGTGCCGATGATGTTGGGCCGCTCCGGCGTCGCCCCGACCTTGCGCGGCGAGAAGCCCTCGCGCGCCATCCAGTCGTAGACGTAGTTGGCGACCTCCAGCTCCTTGCCCGACGGCGCGGGAATGTTGCCCAGGGTCAGGGCCAGCTCGACGATCTCGTCCTGGCTGATAGCGGCGGCGATGGCCGCGCGGTCTTCGTCGGTGACCTGGTACGGCGCCGAAGCGCCCATGGGCGGAAATCCGTCGGCCATCGGTTACTCC
>NZ_JBFTZS010000444.1:0-3804 GCF_056406675.1 Caulobacter sp. P1_B12_2
CGCGGGTGATGCCCGGCAAGGTCTCGGGCAGCAGCTGCGGGAACCAGCGGGTCACGGCGGTCAGGTGCTCGATCAGCAGGCCGGCGCGGTTGCCGTCCAGCACCATGCCGTGCAGATCGACGCCGGGCGCCACGGCCTGGACGTCGGCGCGGGGCAGGAAGGTGGAGAGCACCTTGACCGAGGTGCTGTGCAGCAGCATCGGCCGCGACAGGTCGCAGATCCCGATCTCGCCCGGGCCGAACGAGAAGGCCACGCCGTCGAAGTCGCCGGTGTGCGATCCGGCGATGTTGAACTGGACGATGTAGTGGTCGAGGCCGTCGGCGGCGATCATGTCCGGCGTGCGGAACATGGTGTGGCCGCCGGTCTCGGTGACGTAGAAGGCGTGGGGCCCCAGACGCAGCGAGGTGATGTTGGCCGTGAAGCCCGGCTCGGGATCACGGGCGTCCAGCGCGACCAGCACCTCTCGGCGATAGTAGTCGTGTCGCTCCTCGGGCGGGACGCTCCGGGTGCTGAAGTTCGACCGCCCCAGCCGGAAGACGGACTCGGCTGGCGGGCTAGTAGGTTCACTCATGTGGCCTCCCCCAAGGCACAATCACGCATTTACTGTATTCGCCAATGCGGGCGTTCGTCGCACCACGCGAGAGCGGCCTTTTCCTTTGAGACGAACGATCAAGGAAATGGGATCGGCATGTAATGGTTACGCCGCGCAAAGCCTTACTGGTGTCGATCCCACGGACGAACGTTGATCGATGATCAACAAGGTCTGGACGATATTCACCGACGCGCGGACGCAATGTCATCGGCTCGGAGAACGGCGCACCGCACGGCCTGGGGGGGCCACGCGATCAGCGCCGCCCACGTCCCGAGGGGACTCAAACTGAAGGCGGGCCTTGGGGGAGGCCCGCCTTTTATTTTTGAGATGACAGCGCTGGCGGGTGCGATCTGAAGGTCCGCTCGCCGGCGGAGCGTCCTCCCGCCGGATCGGTCATTTCGCGCCGGGCAATTTGATCCCCAGCAGGACCAGGCGGTCGCCGGTAATCCCGAACCAGTGCGGCACGCCGGCGGGGATCAGGATGACGTCGCCCGGGCCGAGCGGCCGTGTCGCGCCGCCCTCGATTTGGCTGCCCTCAATCAAATTGGCGTTGCTGACCTTTGAATCGACCATGGTCCCGCCCGAAACAAGCGTGCCAGAGCCTTCCAGCACGATCGCGTATTCCGCTTCGGCGGGGTGAACGGCGGGGCGGCCTGGCTTCTTCCATATTTCGATCGCCGCCACGGTCGCACCGTCGCGAACCAAGGGGCGCCACATGAACCCTTGATCGGGCTTCATCGCGGCGAGCATCTCGCGTAGCTGAGCCTGGACATCCGCGCCGCTGGCGAAACCGGACGCGTCGGCGGCTTGAGCGCGGCTCGTCTGCGCGGAAGCGGCGGCGATGCCTGACGAGACGGCAAGCAGCAATGACGTCGCGCAGATCGTGAAGGCTTTCGCCATTGTCTTCACCGCGGCTCTCCCTAGGTCGTGAACTCATAAACTTGACGCTGGCCCCCCTTCGCCAGAAGGGGAGAATCCAACCGCGTCCGCCAAGCCCTAGTGCTCGCGGCCCATGCGCCAGAAGGTCTGGAACAGCGGCTCGACCAGATAGGCCAGGGCCGAGCGCTTGCGCAGCGGGATCAGCACCTCGACCGGCAGGCCGGCCTGCAGGCCCGACTGGAGGCCACGCACCTTGCGGATCTTCTCCAGCTCCTCCGGCGGGGCGGCGACCTCGGCCCGGAAGTACTGCACGCCCGTCTTCTCGTCGGTGAAGCTGTCGGCCGACAGCTCGGTCAGGGTGCCGTTCAGCAGCGGCAGGTCGCGCTCGTGCAGCGAGGTGAAGCGGATCTGGGTCTTCTGGCCCGGCTTCAGGTCGTCGGCGTCGTTGGGCGAGACCTTGGCCTGGATCACCAGGCGGCGATCCTGCGGCACGATCTCCATCAGGGTCTGGCCCGGCGCCACCACCCCGCCCACGGTGAAGACGTTCAGCCCCACCACCTTGCCGCCCGACGGCGCGCGGACCGTGGCCCGCGCCAGTTGCTCGCGGGCGGCCAGCACCTTGGGCTGCAGGTCGTCGAGGCGGACCTGGACGTCGCGCAGTTGGCCCGAGACCTCCTCCATCATCTGGCGCTCCAGCGACAGGGTCTGCAGACGGGTCTCGCCGATCTGTTCGCCGGAACGGGCGATCTGGGCGCGATAGGCGCCGTCCTCGCCGATCAGGGAGGCGGCGCTGCGTTGCAGGGCCAGGACCCGGGTCTTGGGCGCATAGCCCTTGGCGGCCAGCTCCTGAACGCCCTGCAGCTCCTCCTCGATCAGCTTCTGCTGCTCGCGGTTGGCGTCCAGCTGACGCTCGGCGCCGCTGGTCTGCTGGCTCAGTTGCAGGACGCGCTGGTTGAGCACGCCGCGCTGGGTCTGCAGCGAGCCGCGGCGGGCCTGGAACTGCTGGCGCTGCAGGCGCAGGGCGTCGTCGGCCAGGGGCTGGTCCTCGGGCGCGAGCTTGGCGAATTCGGGCGGAGCCGCGAAGCCGGCCTGCTTGTCGCGCTCGGCGACCAGGCGGGCGCGCTGGGCCAGCAGGGTCAGGACCTCGCCGGTCATGCCGCGCTCGCTGGCCCGCAGCTCCGACGCCGACAGCTCGACCAGGATCTGGCCCTTGACCACGCTCTGGCCCTCGCGGACCCGGATGGCCGTGACCACGCCGCCCTCGCGGCTCTGGACGGACTGGCGGTTGCCCGCCACGGCGATCACCCCGTGGGCGTAGGCTCCGGCGTCCAGCGGCGCCAGCGCCGCCCAGCCCAGAAAGCCCACGAAGAACAGACCCGCGACCCCCGCCCCGATGCGGATGGCCTTGGCGGGATCGTCCGACAGGCGCGGCGGCGTCTTGGGGGCCGCTTCGCCGGCGGCGCCCGCGGTTTCGCTCGAGGCTTCGCCCTCGGCCTTGAAGGTCATCTCGGTCATGGCTTGGCCGCCTGCAGGCTGGTGGCGGATGCGGACTTGCCGCCGGTCTTGGCGTCGGCGCCCTTCGCCTGGGCCTGGGCCTGGGCCTGGCCCTGGGCCGCCTCGGCCATCTTGGCGACCACCTCGACCCGGGGACCGATCATCTCGATATGGCCTTCGCGCAGCACCATCAGACGGTCGGCGACATTGAGGATGCCGGTGCGGTGGGCGACGATCAGGATCGCGGCGTTGCGCGCCTTGGCGGCCAGGATCGCGCTGTTCAGCGCCGCCTCGCCGTCGGCGTCGAGGGCCGAGTTGGGTTCGTCCAGGATCAGCAGCGGCGGATCGCCGTACAGGGCGCGCGCCAGGGCCACGCGCTGGGCCTGGCCCGCGGAGAGCCCGCGCCCGCCCGCGCCCAGCATCGTGTCGTAGCCCTTGGGCAGCCGCAGGATCAGCTCATGCACGCCCGCCGCCTGGGCCGCGGCCACGACGTCGGCGTCGACGATCGCCGGATCGCCGCCCGCCCAGATCGCGAAGCGCGAGATGTTGTCCTTGATCGAGCCGGCCAGCAGGGCCGAGTCCTGCGGCACGTAGCCGATGTAGCGGCCCAGCCGGTCGCCGTCCCAGTCGGCCAGGTTGGCGCCGTCCAGGCGCACCACGCCCGCGTCGGGGACGAGGGCCGCCGCCGCCACCCGCGCCAGGGTGGTCTTGCCGGCGCCGCTGGGACCGATGACGCCCAGGATCTCGCCCGGCGTCAGGCGGAAGGAGACGCCGCGCAGCAGCACCGGGCCTTCGCCGGGCGCGCGCACGGCCACCTGCTCCAGGGCCAGGACCCCGGT
>NZ_JBFTZS010000445.1:0-3782 GCF_056406675.1 Caulobacter sp. P1_B12_2
GGCGCAGTGGGAAGGCCGGACCCTGCCGGTCATGCACGCCTGCGGCCACGACACCCACGTGGCCATGCTGCTGGGCGCGGCGACGGTGCTGGCCGGCATGAAGGCGCAGATCCCCGGCACGGTCGTGGTCATCTTCCAGCCGGCCGAGGAAGGCTCCCAGGCCGGCGAGGAGGGCGGGGCGCTTCTGATGGTCCGCGACGGGGCGCTGGAGCATCCCAAGGTCGACGCCATCTTCGGCCTGCACATCGGCCCCGGCGACGCCCATGCCCTGAACTATCGGTCCGGCGGCTTCTATGCGGGCTCCGAGCGGCTGACGATCACGGTCAAGGGCAAGCAGACCCATGGGGCGCGGCCCTGGGCCGGCGTCGACATGGCCAGCGTCGCGGCCGACATCGTCCAGGCGTTCAACCAGCTGTCGGCCCGCCAGATCGACGTCGGCGCCTCGCCCACGGTCCTGACCGTGGCGACGATCAACATGGGGGTGCGCAACAACATCATCCCCGAAGACCTGACCATGACCGGCACCCTGCGCACCTTCAACGCCGAGCGACGGGCCGACGTGATCGACAAGGTCCAGAAGACCGTGGCCGCCATCGGCGACCGTTACGGCGCCAAAGCCCAGGCGGTGTTCACCCAGCCCTATCCGGTCACCCGCAACGACCTGGCCCTGTCGGCCTGGGTCAAGCCGGTGCTGGAACAGGCCTCGCCCGGCAAGGTCGACGACCAAGCCGCGCTGGTGACGGGGGCCGAGGACTTCTCGCGCTATGGCGAGAAGATCCCGGCGGTGTTCATCCAGCTGGGCGGGCGACCGGCCAGCGTGCCCGCCGCCACGGCCCCGGCCAACCACTCGCCGTATTTCGACATCGACGAGGCGGTGCTGGAGACCGGCGTGAAGGCCGAGGTGCTGCTGGCGTTGGACTATCTGGCGAGGAAGTAGCGTCTGGCGCGGCGCTTCGAAGGAGGACCTGTTTGCGATCCCTGCTTATCCTCGCCGCCGTCGCGGCCCTGGCCCTGTCGAGCCCGGCCGCGGCCCAGACCGCCCTGACGCCCAACATCGGCGGCCGGACCGTGGCCTTGCCCGACGGCGGCTACGCGTTTGGCTGGCCGGGCGTCTATTTCGAAGGCCGGTTCACCGGACCGTCCGTCGAGGTGGCGGTCGATCCGGGCGCGGAGCATCTGGCGGTCAGCATCGACGGCCAGGTCCGCACCGAACTCGACAAGACCAGCGCCCCGCGCGTCACCTTCGGCGATCTGGGACCAGGCGAGCACGTCGTGCGGCTGGACAAGCTGACCGAGAGCCAGAGCGGCTCGGCGCGCTTTCTCGGCTTCTTCGTCGGCCCCGGCGGCCGGGCCCTGCCGTCGCCGAAGCGTCCGCATCGGATCGAGTTCATCGGCGACTCCTATACGGTCGGCTACGGCGTGCGCTCGACGACCCGCGAGTGCACGCGCGCCCAGATCCACGATCTGACCGACACCAGCCTGACCTTCGGGCCGATCCTGTCGCGCCGGCTGGACGCGGACTATCGGATCGTCGCCTTCTCCGGCCGGGGCGTGGTGCGCAACTACGGCGGCGGCGCGCGGGGCGAGACCTTGCCGGTGCTCTATTCGCGCATGATCCCGGGCCAGGCCTCGCCCAGCGTGACTCCGGCGGACCCCTGGCGGCCCGATCTGATCGTCATCGGCCTGGGCACGAACGACTTCTCCACGCCCCTGACGCCGGGCGAGGCCTGGACCGACAAGGCCGCCCTGCACGCCGACTATCGCCAGGCCTACGTCGCCTTCGTCCGAGACCTGGCGCGACGCCAGCCCCAGGCGCGGTTCCTGCTGATCGCCATCGGCAATTTCGCGACCGACGTGGAAGAGGTGGCTCAGGCGGTCGACGCCGAGGCGCCGGGCCTGGCGACCCCCGTGCGGATCACCGGCATGGACCGGGGCGCCTGCGACCATCACCCGTCGATCGCTGACCAGCAAATGACGGCCGATCGCCTGGAGGCGGCGGCGCGGGCTGCTCTCCCCTAGACACCCTCTCCCTCTGGGAGATGGTTACCGAACTACCGCCGCTTGCCGCGCCGGACGCCCTTGGGCAGGCCCCCACGCGGCTTGATCGCCGGCTTGCCGCGGATGCCCAGCCTCGGCCTCGGCGCCTTCGGATCCACCGGCAACGCTTCGGTCAGCATCTCGAACAACAACCCGCCCGTGACCGGGGTGGCCTCGCGCAGCTTGACCTCGACCGACAGCCCCAGCGGGAAACGCTTGCCGGTGCGCTCGCCGACCAGGGCGTGCATGCGGTCGTCGTGGATGAAATATTCCTCGCCCAGGGTCGAGACAGGGACCAAGCCGTCGGCGCCCGTCTCGTCCAGCTTCACGAACAGGCCAAAACGCGTCACCCCCGTGATCCGGCCGGTGAACGTCGCGCCCACCCGGTCGGCCAGGAAGGCGGCGATGTAGCGGTCGGTGGCGTCGCGCTCGGCGGCCATGGCCCGACGCTCGGCGTGGGTGATGACCTCGGCGGTGTCCTTGATCTGCGAGATGTCCTGGTCGGTCAGGCCGTCGTCGCCCAGCTTCAGGGCCCGGATCAGGGCCCGGTGGACGATCAGGTCGGCATAGCGCCGGATCGGGCTGGTGAAGTGGGCGTAGCGGGCCAGGTTCAGGCCGAAGTGGCCCAGGTTGTCGCTGGAATAGTGGGCCTGCATCTGGGTGCGCAGGACCACCTCGTTGATGATCGCCGCGTGCGGGCTCTCGCGGGTGTCGTCCAGCAGCTTGTTGAAGCGCGCCGTGGTCGGAGCCTCGCCCTTGGACCACTTGACCTCCAGGGTCTGCAGGAACTCGGTCAGGCTCAGCACCTTCTCCTGACTGGGCGTGTCGTGCACCCGGTAGATCAGCGGCGTGCGCTTGGCTTCCAGGCTTTCGGCCGCGCAGACATTGGCCTGGATCATCATCTCCTCGATCAGCTTGTGGGCCTCGAGGCTGGCGCGGCGGGTGATCGACTGGATCTCGCCTTCCTTGATGATGATGCGGCGCTCGTCGCTTTCGATGCCCAGGGGCGAGCGCTGCTCGCGGCCCTTGCCCATCAGGCGGAAGGCGGCCCACAGGGGGCGCAGGATCGGATCCAGCAGCGGACCGGCCTTGTCGCCGTCCTGGCCGTCGGGCGGGGCGACGCCGTCGATGGCGGCCTGGGCCTGCTCATAGGACAGCTTGGCGGCCGAACGCATCAGGCCGCGCACGAACTTGTGGCTCTTCTTGCGGCCGTCGTTGTCGAACACCATCCGCACCGCCAGAGTGGCGCGGTTCTCGCCTTCGCGGAGCGAGCACAGGCCGTTGGACAGGGTCTCGGGCAGCATCGGCTCCACCCGGTCGGGGAAGTAGACGCTGTTGCCCTTCTCGCGGGCGTCGCGGTCCAAGGCCGAGCCCGGACGCACATAGGCGGCGACGTCGGCGATGGCCACCCAGACGATCCAGCCGCCCACATTGCCGGCGTCCGGGTCGGGATGGGCGTAGACCGCGTCGTCGTGGTCGCGGGCGTCGACCGGGTCGATGGTCACGAACGGCAGGTCGCGCAGGTCGTCGCGGCCTTCCAGGGTCGGCGGCTTGGCGGCGCCGGCTTCCGCCTCGGCCTCTTCGGAGAAGCCCGTCGGGATGCCGTGGCTGTGGATGGCGATCAAGGATGCGGCGCGCGGATCGTCCTCGCTGCCGACCACTTCCAGCACCTTGCCGAACTTGGGGCCGTAGCGGCCCGAGGCCGTGCCCACCTGGGCCAGCACCAGGTCGCCGTCCTTCAGATC
>NZ_JBFTZS010000446.1:0-3750 GCF_056406675.1 Caulobacter sp. P1_B12_2
GTCTTGCCCAGCAAGTGGTCGACCAGCCGGCCGCGTCCGAACCGCCCGCCCATGCGATGGGCGGCCGACAGGGCCTTCTGGGCCGCCTGGCTGGCGTCGACGCCCAGCGGCGGCGAGACGCAGATGTCGCAGACTCCGCAGCGCTCGACCCCCTCCTCGCCG
The DNA here is from genome assembly GCF_056406675.1 of Caulobacter sp. P1_B12_2. Classification (NCBI taxonomy): domain Bacteria; kingdom Pseudomonadati; phylum Pseudomonadota; class Alphaproteobacteria; order Caulobacterales; family Caulobacteraceae; genus Caulobacter; species Caulobacter sp. P1_B12_2. Next base: position 163 of record NZ_JBFTZS010000446.1, read on the forward strand.
AAATAGCGGCGAACGGCGGCGGCGCGGCACGTGACGCCTTCCAGCATGGCGTAGAACTGGCGCAGCTTGCGCAGTTGCACGGCCTTGACCTCGTCGGGCGCGCTCTGGGCCTCGATGCGGCGCACGGCCCAGGCCAGGTCGGCCGAGCTGTAGAGCGTGATGCCCTCGGCCGGCTGGCGGTCGCGACCGGCCCGGCCGATCTCCTGCCAATAGGCCTCGATGGCGGCCGGGGGATCGGCGTGGATCACGAAGCGGACGTCGGGCTTGTCGACCCCCATGCCGAAGGCGATGGTCGCGACCATCACCGCCTCCTCGGCCTCGAGGAACTCCTCCAGCCGCCGGGCGCGTAGAGTCTTGTCCAGGCCGGCGTGGTAGGCGAGCGCGGGAATGCCCTCGGCGATCAGCTTTTCGGCCAGTTTCTCGGTGGAGTCGCGGCTGCCGGCATAGACGACGCCGGCGCGGTTGGCCCGCTCGGTGACCAGTTCGATGACCCGCTCGTGGCCCTTGCCCTTCTTGCGCTCGGCGTTCAGGGCCAGTTCGTGACGGGCGAAGCTGTCGACGAACTCGGCCGCGCCCTGCAGGCGCAGCTCGGCGCGGATGTCGTCGCGCGTCCGGGCGTCGGCGGTGGCGGTGACGGCCAGGCGGGGAGCGTGCGGGAACACCTCGGCCAGGCGGCCCAGCATCCGGTATTCGGGGCGGAAGTCATGGCCCCACTGGCTGACGCAGTGGGCCTCGTCGACGGCGACCAGCGACAGGGGCAGGCGCGACAGGCGCTCCAGCATCGAGGGCTGCATCAGGCCTTCGGGCGACAGGTACAGCAGGTCCAGCCGGCCGTCGTCGATCCGCCGCCAGATCTCGGACCGTTCGGCGGGCAGGGTGTTGGAGTCCAGGCGCTCGGCGGCCACGCCGGCCTGCTGCAGGCCGGCCACCTGGTCGGCCATCAGCGCGATCAGCGGCGAGACCACCAGTCCCAGGCCCGGACGGACCAGGGCGGGGATCTGGTAGCACAGGCTCTTGCCGCCGCCGGTGGGCAGCACGGCCAGGGCGCTGCGCCCTTCCAGCAGTTCGGTGATCACCCCGGCCTGAAGGCCCCGGAAGTCCGAATGGCCGAAGGTGCGGCGCAGAACCTCGCGCGCCGTCTCGAGCGAAGCGGGCGGCCGGTCTTGGGCGGAATCAGGAAGGTCGTACACGGGCGTGTTCTGACAGCGCCCGGACCTCAGGCCAAGCGCGGCGCCACGATCTGGCCCCTAAAATCTTGCAGAGGGAATTCGCATCAAAAGCGGACATCGGGTTCAACGGCTCTGCAACACGGCTTGTCAGCCTGCCGGGCGGGACGATCGGAAGCCGAAACGAACCATGAACACGCGAGGCGCGCAAGGCGGGTGAAGAAGCGTTCATCTCTCGTCAATCTTGTCGCGCGTTTTGTGGGCTTCAGCTAAACGGATTTCGGCGCGACCTCGGGACATCCGCGCCTTCGGGAACAGGACGACATGGCCAACGGCACCTTCGGCGGGAACAGGCCGGCGAAGCCCCAGCGTACGCCGCTGCAGGCGCTGCTCTACTGGACGATCGTGCTCGGCGTCTGGGGCCTGATCTTCGTCGTAGCCTTCTTCGCGGTGTTCGCCAGCGATCTGCCCGACACGTCCAAGCTCTACGACGTCAAGCGCCAGCCCTCGATCAACTATCTGGACCGGTCCGGCGCCCTGCTGGCCGTGCGCGGCAGCCAGTACGCGCCGCCGGTCGACCTGGACGCCCTGCCCGAATACGTGCCGGCCGCCTTCGTCGCCATCGAGGACCGCCAGTTCTATCACCACATCGGCTTCAACCCCTGGGGCATCGCCCGCTCGCTGATCTGGAACCTGAGCCACGAAGGCGGCCCCCAGCGGGGCGGCTCGACCATCACCCAGCAGTTGGCCAAGAACCTGTTCCTCAGCCCGGCCCAGAACTATCGCCGCAAGGCCCAGGAGCTGATCCTGGCCGTCTGGCTGGAGCTGAAGTTCAGCAAGAAGCAGATCCTGGCCCTCTACATGAACCGGGTCTATTTCGGCGCGGGCGCCTATGGCATCGAGGCCGCCTCGCAGCGCTATTTCAACAAGCCGGCGTCGCAGCTGACCGTCGGCGAGGCCGCCCTGCTGGCCGGGTTGATGAAGGCTCCCGCCCGCTATTCGCCGGTCTCGGCCAGCGATCGCGCCGCCCGCCGCGCCACCATCGTGCTGGACGAGATGGTGCGGATGAAGGCCATCACCGCCGAGCAGCGCGACCAGGCCTTCGCCGAGCCCGTGCGGGTTTCGGCCACCCTGGCCAACCAGCGCGCCCAGTACTTCACCGACTATGTCGACGCCCAGGTGCGCTCGCTGGTCGGCGAACCGACCGAGGACCTGGTCGTCGAGACCACCCTGGACCTGCCGATCCAGGTCGCCGCCGAACGCTCGGTGCAGGTCGGGGTCGAGGGCCACAAGACCCAGGGCGTCCAGCAGGCGGCCCTGGTCGCCATCGACGGCGAAGGCCGCATCCGCGCCTATGTCGGCGGCGCCGACTATGGCGAGAGCCAGTTCGACCGCGCCACCAGCGCCCGCCGCCAGGCCGGCTCGGCCTTCAAGCCGTTCGTCTACCTGACCGCCATGGACCAGGGCCGCAATCCCAGCGTCGTCGTCAATGACGAGCCGGTGAAGATCGGCAATTGGGAGCCCAAGAACTACACCAACAAGTATCTGGGCCAGATGACCCTGCAGACGGCCCTGGCCCAGTCGATCAACACGGTCGCCGCGCGCCTGGCCAGCGAGGTCGGCACCAGCAACGTCGCCGCCACCGCCCGCCGCCTGGGGATCACCAGCAAGATCCAGTTGGACCCCTCGATGGCCCTGGGCGCGGTCGAGGTCTCGCCGATGGAGATGGCCCAGGCCTACGCCCCGTTCTCGAACGGCGGCTTCCTGGCCAAGGGCTACGGCATCGAGCGCATCCGCACGACCAGCGGCAAGGTCCTGTACGACCACAGCGTCGACAAGACCCAGCGCCCGGCGGTGATCGGCTCGCCGTCGCTGCAGTACATGAACCAGATGATGCGCCAGGTCGTGGCCGGCGGCACGGGCACCCGGGCCAAGGTCGCCGGCTACGACATCGCCGGCAAGACCGGCACCACCAGCGACTACCGCGACGCCTGGTTCGTCGGCTACACGGGCGGCTTCGTCACCGCGGTGTGGACCGGCAAGGACGACAACACCTCGATGAAGCGGGTCACCGGCGGCGGCGCCCCAGCCGAGATCTGGAAGACCTTCATGTCCGCGGCCCTGCCGCGCCTGAAGGCCACCCCGATCCCCGGCGGCGTGATCGAACCCCCGCCCCCGGCCACCGACGACCCGATCGGCGACATCCTGACGGGGCCGACGGGTCCGGAAGGCCCGGCGGCCGAGACGCCCGCGCCTGGCACCCCGGCCCCGGAGCAGCTGCCTTACTGACCTAGGGGGCGATCACTTGCCCCCTACGGATCGCTTCGCGATCGTCTTCCCCCACAGGGGGAAGAGGTGCCGTGGCGTCCTCCGCCCCCTACGGGGGCGGACAGACCGCGAAGCGGTCAGGTGGGGGCAAGTG
>NZ_JBFTZS010000447.1:0-3749 GCF_056406675.1 Caulobacter sp. P1_B12_2
GTCGTCCCGGGCACAAGGCCCGGGATGACGGTGGAGCAGGGAAGGGTGACGGATCACGCCCCCTCGCATCCCCCCGCAAACGCGCTATATCCCCGCCCATGGCCGAAGCTTTCAACGACAAGACCCTGACCGCCGACAAGGCCGCCCGCTACGCCGAGGTGGCCGAGGAGATCGCCTCGGTGCTGGACGGCGAGACCAACCTGACCGCTCGCATGGCTACGGTGGCCTCGATGCTGGCCAGCAGCTTCGACCACTATTTCTGGACAGGCTTCTACGTGGTGGATCCGCTGAAAGAACGCGAGCTGGTGGTCGGGCCCTATCAGGGCACGTTGGGCTGCCTGCGCATCGCCTACGGGCGTGGCGTCTGTGGCGCGGCGGCGGAAACCGGCCGGACCCAGCTGGTCGCGGACGTCCATGCCTTTCCGGGACACATCGCCTGCGACAGCCGTTCGGAGAGCGAGATCGTGGTTCCGGTGTTCGACGCCGCCGGGACGCTCCTGGCGGTGTTCGACGTCGATTCCGACAAGCCGGCCGCCTTCGACGCCGTCGATCAGCGCGGAATCGAGACGATCCTCAAGGCGACCTTCGCCTAGTTACACGCTCTGCGTGAATGTTCGCCTATCCGGCGAAAATGGCCCGCCCGTTGCAGTCCTGATCCACATCATTCCCTAACCGGATCGGATTAGGACACATGGCGATGCTGGACATTGAGACCCTTCACCCGCGGGCTTTGGCGGAAGCCGACCTTCGGGCGTGGCGGGATATGGCGGCGGCCGAGCCGGCGTTCCACAGTCCCTTGCTGGGTCCCGATTTCGCGCGCGCCGTCGGGGCCGTGCGCGACGACGCCCGTGTGGCCGTGATCCGGCGCGACGGCCAGACCCTGGGCTTCCTGCCGCATCACCGTCGTCCCGGCGCCATGGCCCGGGCCATCGGCTCGCCGCTGTCGGACTATCACGGCCTGGTCTCGCGGGCCGACGCCGGTCTGGACGCCGCCGAGGTGCTGGGCGCGGCCGACCTGACCGCCTATCGCTACACCGGCCTGATCGACCCGCATGGCGTGTTCGGTCGGAACGAGACGAAGACCGCCCATGTCATCGACCTGAACGGCGTCGACGCCGAGGCCTATCTGGAGGCCGTGCGCGCGGCCAGCCCCAAGAAGATCAAGAACTGGCGCCGCCTGGACAGCAAGCTGGAGCGCGAGATGGGGACCCTTGAACTGGTCGCCGCCGACCGATCGCGCGAGGCCTTCGACCAGCTGATCGCCTGGAAGCGCGAACAGCTGGAGCGCACCGGCGTCCACGACTTCCTGCGTCCCGACTGGGTGCGCGGCCTGCTGCTGGACCTGTTCCTGAAGCAGACCGGTCCGTTCCAGGGCCTGATGATCAACCTCTATGCCGGCGGCGAGCTGGTGGCCGGCCACTTCGGCGTGYGGCTGGGCGGCGTCTATCACCCGTGGATCGCCTCGACCAACGCGGCCTATGGCGAGTGGTCGCCGGGCCAGATCTTCTTCATGCGCGCCATCGCCGCCATGCCGGGCCTGGGTCTGCACCACTACGACCTGGGTCCCGGCCACGATCACTACAAGGGCGCCTACGCCCTGAGCCAGGTCCAGATCGGCGACGGCACGGCGACGGCCTCGACCATGGCCGGCCGTCTCGCTCACTCGATGGACGGGGTGATGATCCGGGCCGGTTCACGCGGCGCGGGCCCGGTCGGGCGGCTCTCCCGTCGCATGGACGCCATCGCCAGCGTCGAGCTGACCCTGGGCGGGCGGATGCGCGGCCTGGTCGACGCCTTCGCTAACCAAGCGCAAAGGCGTGGCGGTTAAGCTCCGCCAAAGCCTGGAGTTCCCATGCGCGTCACGGTCATGATCCCCACCCAGCGACGTCCAGACGGTCTGACCGTCGCGGCGCGTTCGGTGTTCGCCCAAACTGGCCTAGAGGGGGTCGGCGTGGATTTCGCCGCCCTGGAGCTGGTGATCGTCGACAACGACCAGACCCCGTCGGCGCAAGCCGCCGTCGCCGAGCTGGCCCGCCAGGCGCCGTGTCCGGTCCACTATGTCCACGAGCCGCGCCCCGGCGTGGCCCACGCCCGCAATGCCGGCATGGCCAAGGCCAGCGGCGAGCTGATCGCCTTCCTCGACGACGACGAAGAGGCGCCGACCGGCTGGCTGGCCGCGCTGCTGGCCGCCCAGGCGCGCTACGACGCCGACGTGGTGTTCGGCCCGGTCCGGGCCCGCGCGCCGGTCAGCGTGACCGCGCATCGCGACTATCTGGAGCGCTTCTTCTCGCGCCAAGGGCCCGCCGAGGCGGGGATCATCGACCACTACTACGGCTGCGGCGACAGCCTGCTGCGTCGCGCCGCCTTGCCCGATCCGCTCGCGCCGTTCGCGGTGGAGCGCAACCACATCGGCGGCGAGGACGACATGCTGTTCGGCCACATGCAGGCCGGCGGCGCGCGCTTCGCCTGGGAGCCGTCGGCCTGGGTCTGGGAAGATCCCGTGCCCGACCGCCTGAGCCTGGACTACACGATCCGCCGCGCCTTCGCCTACGGCCAGGGCCCCTCGGCCCACTGCGCCGCCGCCAGCCCGCCCGACCGCGTCGGCGTCGCGCGCTGGATGGCCGTCGGGGTGGTCCAGAGCGCGCTGTTTGGCCTGGTGGCCGGCTTCAAATGGCTGACCCGCGCCGGCGACCGCGCCGAGTGGCTGGACCGCGCCGCCCGGGGCCTGGGCAAGACCCTGTGGTGGGGTCCGTTCAAGATCCATTTCTACGGAAGGACCGCGTCGTGAGCATCGTCAGCGACTGGACGGACGACAAGGCGAAAGCCTTCGGCCGCGAGAACCTGGTGTTCCAGCACGGCCTGCACGAGCGGCCGATGTTCGACGACGAGGGCCTGGCCCGGCTGCTGGACCAGTATCCGCGCGAGCAACTGGGCGTCTTCACCATGGGCGAGGACCCCAAGGCCTGGACCACCTGGCGCAAGGGCGCGGCGGGAAACCTGACCGGCGACCAACTGCTGGAGGCCGCCCAGAGCGGTAGGATTTGGCTCAACCTGCGCCACGCCAACGATTTCGTGCCGGAATACGCCGCCCTCTGCGACGAGATCTTCGCCGAGAAGGAGGCTCGCGTCCCGGGCCTGAAGACCTTCAAGCGCGACCTGGGCATGCTGATCAGCAGCGCCGACGCCCAGGTGTTCTATCACCTGGACGTGCCGCTGGTGTCGCTGTGGCAGATCCGCGGCCAGAAGAAGGTCTGGGTCTATCCGGTCGCCGATCCCTATGTGGGCGAACTGGCGCTGGAGAAGATCGTCCTGAAGGAAACCGCCGAGCAGTTCGCCTTCGACCCGGCCTGGGACGCCGGCGCCCAGTGCGTCGACATGGTCCCCGGGACCATGGTCACCTGGAAGCAGAACGCCCCGCACCGGATCGAGAACGGCCCGATGCTGAACGTCTCGATCTCGATCGAATTCATGACCCCGCCGGCCCTGATGCGGGCCAACGTCATCTACGCCAACGGCGTGCTGCGCCGCCGCCTGGGCGCCAGGCCGCGCGTGCAGAGCGGCTTCGGTCCTACCGCCCTCGGCAAGCTGGCCGTGGCGCGCGGGGCCAAGGCCCTGAACCTGCAGACGCCGCACGTGCGGCATCTGCCGGTGACGTTCGGGCTGGACGCACAGCGGCCGGGCGTGCTGGTCGAGCGGGGCTGACAACCGACCCCTTGTTACATCGTCATCCCGGGCCCTGTGCCCGGGAC
>NZ_JBFTZS010000448.1:0-3722 GCF_056406675.1 Caulobacter sp. P1_B12_2
ACCCAGCCGTCGCGCGGATAGCTCTGGCGCAGCGGCCGGCCGGCGTCGCACACCGGCTTGCCGTCGGCCTGGAACAGGATGGCGCGGGTGCTGGTCGTGCCCTGATCGAGCGCGAGGATCAGAGGTTGGCCCATGCGTCTTGCGTCTCCCTGGCGGTCTTGTCCTGCGGCATCGCGACGCTTGCGCCCCGCGTGTCATGGATTCYCCTGTTTAAGCATGTTTTCATCTGACGCCGCCAAGGTCCGTCTTGGTTAAGCTTTGATTTCGAGGAGGCTGGTGAGCCAGGCCGCCCAGACCGCGCAACTCTTGTCCCTGGCCCGCAGCCGCGAGCCGGCCGATCGCGAGCGCCTGCTCGCCGGCATCGTGGAGATGTGCGACGCGGGCCAGGCCGAAGGCCGACCGGCCGCGCCCGAAGTCCAGATCCTGCTCGACTCCATCTTCATGACCCTGGTGGTCGAGGCCGAGCGCGACATCCGCGCCCGCCTGGCCCAGAGCCTGGCCGACGCCACCTGGGCGCCGCCGGCCCTGATCAACATCCTGGCTCTCGACGAGATCGAGATCGCCCGCCCGATCATCGCCCGCAGCCCGATCCTGCAGGATCACGACCTGATCCGCCTGCTGGTCCAGGCCACGCTGGAGCACCAGATCGAGATCGCCCGCCGCCCGCGGCTGTCGCCGGCCGTGGTCGAGGCGATCCTGGCCAAGGACGAGTCGGCGGTGCTGACCGCCCTGGCCTCCAACACCACCGCCCAGATCTCGCCCGAGGGCCTGCGCCGGCTGGTCGACAAGGCCCGCGACGTGGTCGCCGTGCGCTCGCCCCTGGCCCGGCACCCCAACCTGTCGGGGGACCTGGCCGAGCAGCTGTATCTTTGGGTGGGCCGCGCCCTGCGCGACACCCTGACCGCCCGCTTCCAGCTGGATCCCGAGAAGATGGCCAAGGCCGTCGAGGCCTCGCTGCGCGCCGCCCACGCCGGCGCGGCGGTCGCCGACACGCCGTCCGTCGAACAGGCCGAGGATCGCGAGGAGATGGAGGCGGCCCTGGTCGAGAAGCTGGACGCCGCCGGTCAGCTGCGCCCTGGTTATTTGCTGCGGGTGCTGCGCGAGCGTCGCCTGCCGCTGTTCCTGTTCGCCCTGGCGCGCCTCGGGAGTTTCGACATCCGCCAGGTGCGGCGTGCGGTCGACAGCAACCGTCCCGAACTGCTGGCCCTGGCCTGCTCGGCCGTCGGCATCGACCGCAGCGTCTTCCCGACCATCCTGGCCCACGTGCGCGAGCTGAACGGCGGCCGTCCCGGCGGCGGCGCGGAAGCCGCCCGCAAGGCCAGCGGCGCCTTCGGCCCGTTCGCCCCGGACATCGCGGCGATGGCGTTCCGGCAAGCGGTCAGCGCGGCCTAACCTAGCCGCCAATGCGGTTTGACAACCCGCCGCCGATCCAGCCACTTGGCGGCATGTTCCAGCCCCTGCCCTTCGTGACTCGCCTGACCTTCAAGGGCAGTGACCGCCCCGAGGCGCAGGAAGCCGTGGAGCGCCTGCGCGCCCGCTATGGCGACGTCGGCGACGAGAGCGCCCAGGTGATCGTCGCCCTGGGCGGCGACGGCTTCATGCTGGAGACCCTGCACGACACCATGCAGCGCCAGACGCCGATCTACGGCATGAACCGCGGCTCGGTCGGCTTCCTGATGAACGAGTACAGCGAGGACGACCTGCTGGCCCGGATCAACGCCGCCGAGCGGGCCGTAATCCACCCGCTGGCCATGGTCRCCATCGACTCCAACCGCAAGCAGCACCGGGCCCTGGCCATCAACGAGGTGTCGCTGCTGCGCCAGACCCGCCAGACCGCCAAGCTGCGCATCAGCATCGACGGCAAGGTGCGCATGGGCGAGCTGGTCTGCGACGGCGTGCTGCTGGCCACGCCGGCCGGCTCCACCGCCTACAACCTCTCGGCCCATGGCCCGATCATCCCGATCGGCGCCCAGGTGCTGGCCCTCACCCCGATCAGCGCCTTCCGCCCCCGTCGCTGGCGTGGCGCGCTTTTGCCGCAGACGGCGCGGGTGACCTTCGAGGTCCTGGAATGCGATAAGAGGCCGGTAAGCGCCGTGGCCGACAATTTCGAGGTTCGCGACGTGGTCGAGGTCCACATCGCCGAGGACAGCAGCGCCAGTCTCTCCATGCTCTTCGACGCCGGTCGAAGCCTAGAGGAGCGGGTTCTGACGGAGCAGTTCTCGGCCTGACAACGTTGGACTTATTGGTCAGGGCGCTCCTCGCCCATTGGTCAGGGTAGAAACGGGCGTCTCATCTAATGTTAACGCCTTGATCCTACATTTCAGACCAATGCCTAGGGGGAAGCGTTCGTGACCAACAAGTCCGCCGCGGAAGTGATTCAGGTGCCGAACATGCTCAAACTCAAGGTAGGCGGTCGCGGCGGGATCGACATGGCGGCCATCGCCAAGGCCGAAGCCGCGCTGAAAAGCCTGTCGGGAAACTTCGCCCAGTGGCTGAACGACGAGATCGTCAAGCTCGAAGCCGCTCGTCAGGAAGTTCGCGCCCAGGGCCTGAACGCCGAGACGGTCGAGACCCTCTACCTGCGCGCCCACGACCTGAAGGGCCTGGGCGCCACCTACGAATTTCCGTTGATCACCCGCCTGGCCGCTTCGCTGTGTCGGCTGATCGACGACCCGGAGACGCGCCTGTCGGCGCCCATGTTCCTGGTCGACGGCCATATCGACGCCATCAAGGCCTGTGTCCGCGACGACATCAAGACCGACACCCACCCGGTGGGCAAGGTGCTGGCCGCCGAGCTGGAAGGCCGCGTGGCGGACTATCTGGCCGGCTGACCCGGCCGGTCTGACCCAGGTTCTGGAAAGCCCCGGCGGCGCGCCGGGGCTTTTCTTTTGTCCGCTGCTTCCAAAATCCGTTGCGGGATCGGCTAGCTCTCGATGATCTCGCGCACCCGCGCGCCCAGGGCCGACATGGCGAAGGGCTTGGTGATCACCTGCATGCCGGCGTCCAGGTGGCCGTTGCCGACCACCGCGTTCTCGGCATAGCCGGTGATAAAAAGCACCTTCAGGTCGGGCCGGCTGGTCCGCGCGGCGTCGGCCACCTGCCGGCCGTTGACTCCGCCGGGCAGGCCGACGTCGGTGATCAGCAGGTCGATGCGCGCGTCGGACTGCAAGATCTTCAGGCCCGCTGGTCCGTCCGGAGCGGTCAGCACGCGATAGCCGGCCTCCTCCAGCACGTCGGCCACCAGGATGCGGATCCCTTCCTCGTCGTCGATGATCAGCACGGTCTCGCCGTGTCCCTCCTCGGCGCCGGCCTGGGCGTCAGGGACCTCGACGGTCTCAAGCTCCCCGACGAAGCGCGGGAAGTACAGGCACATGGTCGTGCCTTCCCCAACCTCCGAATAGATCCGCACCTGACCGCCCGACTGGCGGACGAAGCCGTGGATCATCGACAGGCCCAGACCCGTCCCTTGACCCAACGGCTTGGTGGTGAAGAACGGATCGAAAGCCCGCTCGATCACCTCGGGCGTCATGCCCGTGCCGCTGTCGGTGACGCAGAGCGAGGTGTATTGGCCCGGCGGCAGGTCGCGATCGGCGGCGGCCCGGCTGTCCAGCCACTTGTTGGCCGTCTCGATCGTCAAGCGGCCGCCGTCGGGCATGGCGTCGCGGCCGTTGATGACCAGATTCAGCAGCGCGTTCTCCAGCTGGGAGGGATCGACCCGCACC
>NZ_JBFTZS010000449.1:0-3680 GCF_056406675.1 Caulobacter sp. P1_B12_2
CGTCATAGATGGGCTCGGCGGCCCAATCGGCGGAGAGACGCGCCGCGCCATGATTGTTGACGCAGGCGGTGAACTTGGTCACGGCGCCTCGGCCCCAATCCATCGTTCCCTTGATCTCGGTAGGATAGGGTCCCACGGCCTTCTCGTTGATCGCCGGAGCCCCGACCACGCCGTGGCGAAGRTCCCAGTGTTCCGCCGAAAGATAGGAGCCGTCCGTGGGTTCGACATAGGCGACCCAGCGGCTGCCCTCGATGGCGGTGCAAGGGTTGGCGGTCGGCAGGGCGACCTTTGGTTTGGCCACGGCGTCAGCGCTGACGGCGGGCGCGGCCAGCGCCAGACCGGCGCAGGTCGCCAGCAGTCCCATCACGATGCGTGTCATGTTCGTCCCCTCGGCGCTCACCGACGGGCGTCGATGCATGCAGCGTCCAAGAGGCTGCATGCAAAACGATACTATGGCAATATTAAACTCATAGATTGCATCACTTTGCCTTCCTCGGCTTGGTCGGAGTCGCCGGCCGCAGGATCAGCGTCGATTGCAGTCGCAGGGTCTCGCCCTTCTTCAGCACGAACGGCGCCCGTCCAGGGAAGACGCAGTTCTGCATCGACAGTTCCTTGCGCAGGATCCAGCGGGTGATCGGCGCGCCGTTGGCCTTGCAGGCGAGGCCAACCGTCCAGGCGGGCGAGCCGCCGCCGGGCGTCCAGGCAAAGCCCATGGCCTTGCCGGCCTCGACCGGCTCCACGGCCGGGACCACCGTCTTGCCGCCCGAGCCGAAGGTCAGGCGATCGGGCTTGATCAGCCGCACCGAGAACCCGCCGTAGCCCTTCACGTCGTCGCTGCCGCCCAGCCCCAGGGTGTCGCTGCGGGCGGTGATCACCGTGTCGAAGTCGATCCGCCGCGCGCCGTCCTTCAGCGGATAGACGCGGACCTTGGTGGTCTCGCGCGCCACATAGTTCACTTCCGGCGCCGAATTGACGATCCAGTCGGCATTGACCACCAGGGTCCCGCCGCCGGCGCTGTCGCTCTTGAAGCGCTTTTCGCGGACGTGGAACGTCAGGCCCTTCATGAACCAGCCGTCGGCGACGGTCTTGCCGTCGACCAGCACCTGGTGCCAGCTCCAGAACGCCCCGCGCTGGTGCAGGTGGTCGGCGGGGCGATCCTCGGTCAGCACCGTGCCGTCGGGCGCCGAGATCGGATGGACGTAGTTCACCCGGCCCGGCTCGTGCGGATCGGCCGGGGCCGTGCGGTAGAACAGCACGCTCTTGCCGCCGTCGGTGATCGTCACCCCTTCGGCGGCGAACACCGCGTCCACCCGGGGCAGGGGCGTGACGGGCGGAGCCGGCGGGGTTTCGGGAGCCGCGGGCGGGGTCGCGGCGGGCGCGACCTCGGCGGTCTGGGCCCGGGCGGCTCCAGCCCAGGCCGTGGCGCCGGTCAACGCGATCAGGGCGGCGGCGAGCGGTCGGATCATCGTGTTTCCCTTTGGGCGGTCGCCCGAGTGATAGCCAGGAACGCGACCCACGCAAAGTCGCAACCTTGACTAGAACATAAAGCGAACGTTAACCCGCCGCAAGCCTCCGGGAAACTGCGCCGCGGCCTCGCCCGTTTGCCTGCGGAACGTTCATCAACAGGAGGAACATCATGATCGACGCCACGCAAATCCGCGAACATCTGGAAGTGGTCGGTTCGGACGGCGGGCACGTCGGCCGGGTGGACCATGTGGTCGGCGGCGAGATCGAACTGGCCAAGCTGGATCTGGGCGGCGGCTTCAAGCACCACCTGATCCCGATCACCTGGGTCGACCATGTCGATGATGACGGGGGGCACCTGAACCTGACCAAGGACGACGCCAAGGCCCGCTGGCGCGAGAAGCACTAGGCCGTGCGACGCCCGGCGTTCGCCGCACGGCGATTGACAGCCGAACCATGCTGACCGATCCCTCGCCCTAAGACGGGTGAGGGATCTTTCGCATGTACCAGCTCTATTACAGCCCCAGCACGGCCAGCCTGGCCGCGCACTGGATGCTGATCGAGATCGACGCGCCGTTCGAGCTGGTCCTGACCGACACGGAGACCGGCGCCCAGAAGCACCCCGACTATCTGAAGCTCAATCCCAGCGGCGTGGTGCCGACCCTGATCGTCGATGGCGCGCCGGTCTGCGAGGTTGCGGCGATCCTGATGCTGCTGGCCGAACGCCACGCCGACAAGGGTCTGGCCCCGGCCGTGGGGGCGCCCGGGCGGGCCGCCTATCTGCAGTGGATGGTATATCTGACCAACACCGTGGTTCCGGCCTTCCGGGTCTGGTTCTATCCCCACGAGCCGGCGGGCGAGACGGGGACCCAGGCGGTCGCCGCCGTGGCCCGGGCCAAGATCGAAGGGATGTGGGACCGTATCGACGCTCACCTGGCCGCTCAATCGGGCGCCTACATGCTGGGCGAGCGGCTGTCGGCCGTGGATTTCCTGGCGACCATGTTGATGCGCTGGTCCCGAAATATGCCCAAGCCGGCGACGACCTGGCCCAACATCGCCCGCTACCTGGCCCGCATGCGCGCCATGCCGTCGCTGCGCGAGGTCCATGCCCGCGAGGGGCTGACCGACTGGATCGACGGCTAGGTTTCCTGAACTAGACGGGGGCCCGCGCCAACGGCTTGCGCCACGGCGAGATAGCCGCCGCCAGCGCCAGCAGGGTCAGGTTCACGCCCAGCGACACGCCGCTGAACGTCAGCCCGCCGAACCGCGCGGCCTGCACCACCACGACCGCCGCCAGAGCCACGCTGGTGGCGATCCGTAGGCTGACGATCCAGAACCGGATGTCCTTCACCGCCACGGCGGCGGCGACCAGCACGGGCAGCGGGGCCCAGAAGACCCAGACCGGCGAAACCTTGAGCGCCAGCCACAGGGCGGCCGACAGGGCCAGGGTCGCGGCCGAGCCCCAGACGATCACCGCCCATGCCTTTTCCAGGCGCTCGGCGGGACGCCCCCGGTCGCGGCGACGGGTCAGCCAGATGGTCACGCCGCTGCTGGTCACCACACACAGGGCCACGCCCAGCAGGCCGTAGGCGATCTTGACCGGCAGGCCGCCGAACGAGCCGAAGTGCAGCGGATAGGACGAAGCGAAGATCTGCTTGCCCAGGCCGTCGTCCGACAGGCCCAGCTTGTGGGTCATGCGGCCCTGGACGTCGAACGTGTAGCGCTCGGCGTAGATCAGCCGCTTGGGCATGGCCGCGTTGACCTCGACCATCTGGCCCTTGGTGCCCAGGGCGGTCAGCGAGATCAGGGCCGGCTTCAGGTCCGGCTTGTCGTCGAACCACGCCAGGGTCGCGACCATGTCGGGGAAGGGGGCGGGCGTCGGGTCGGCCTTGGGGACCGAGCCGTAGATCGGGGCCGTCACCTTGGCCATGTCGCCCTTGGTCGTCACCCCGGCCACGGCGAACAGCAGCAGGGTGGCCAGGCCGATATAGGCGCCGGTCCAGGCGACCACGAAGTGGAAGGGCGCGCCCCAGACGCTGAGCCGGTTGTGCAGGTCGGCCTGGGACAGCCGCTTGGCGCCGGCCCAGCGGAAGGCGAAGGCGTCGCGGAAGATCTTCGGGTGGGCCAGGAAGCCGGAGACGATCAGGCCGGTCAGGGCCGCGCCGATCAGGCCCACGACGATCAGGCCCAGGGTCTCGGGCAGGTGCAGATAGAGG
>NZ_JBFTZS010000450.1:0-6819 GCF_056406675.1 Caulobacter sp. P1_B12_2
GGCGGGGATGCAGCCGATGATCACGCTGAGCGCGAAGCGGCGGGCTTCCGGTTTGGTCGGCAGGCCGATCACCACCTGCCACAGGCGCTGGAAATAGACCGCGACCACCGCCAGGACCGCGCCCAGCTGGATCAGCACGATGAAGGTGTCCCAGGTCGGATCGGTCAGGCCCAGGGCGATCTTGGTCAGCAACAGATGCCCGGTCGAAGACACGGGGATGAATTCTGTCAGGCCCTCGACCAGGCCCAGCACGATCGCGATCAGCCAATCCGGCATCGTCATTCCCTATAGGCGCTCGGCCACTAAAACCCCGTGCCGGGCGTGCGCCTGACACGGTAAACAAGTCGTTTATCCACTAAGTGGACGATAATGGGCTACAGCTGAGAGTCGCTCGCAATAACCCCGGCGGGATCACGGATATATTTGTCTACATTTTTGACCGACGCATTCTTCTTGCCCCCAAGAGTCCGTAAGAGGCCCGCGCACGCAAATTTTTCCCCGGAAGCGGGGACGAGGGAAGTCGCATGGCCGAGCGCATGCTGAAATTCACGACCGTCGCCCGCACGACGCCCGAAAAGCGGGCGGCCGGCGAGCGCAACGGCGACTTCCACGAGATCTACGCCGACTTCATCGATGCGAAAGCCACCGAGCAGGCCTCGCGTTGTTCGCAATGCGGCGTGCCGTTCTGCCAGACCCACTGCCCCCTGCACAACAACATCCCCGACTGGCTGCGGATGACCGCCGAAGGCCGTCTGGAAGAGGCCTATCAGCTGTCGCAGGCGACCAATTCCATGCCGGAGGTCTGCGGTAGAATCTGCCCGCAGGACCGCCTGTGCGAAGGCAACTGCGTCATAGAGCAGTCGGGTCACGGCACCGTGACGATCGGCTCGGTCGAACGCTACCTGTCCGACAAGGCCTGGGAGATGGGCTGGGTGAAGCCTCTGGTCGCCAAGGCCGACCGCGGCCAGTCGGTGGGGATCATCGGCGCGGGACCCGCCGGCCTGGCCGCCGCCGAGCTGCTGCGCGAGCAAGGCTACGCCGTCACCGTCTACGACCGCCACGACCGGGCCGGCGGCCTGCTGATCTACGGCATCCCCGGCTTCAAGCTGGAAAAGGACGTCGTCGAGCGCCGCACCCAGCGCCTGGCGGACGGCGGCGTGGTGTTCAAGCTGGGCTTCGAGGTCGGCCGCGACGCCACCCTGCAGCAGCTGCGCGACCAGCATGACGCCGTGCTGATCGCCGTCGGCGTCTATGCCGCCCGCGACCTGGTCGCGCCGGGCGCCGGCGCCAAGGGCGTGGTCGCCGCGCTGGACTACCTGATCGCCTCCAACAAGAAGACCCTGGGCGACGACGTCCCGGCCTATGACAGCGGCGAACTGAACGCGGCCGGCAAGGACGTGGTCGTGGTCGGCGGCGGCGACACCGCCATGGACTGCGTGCGCACCGCCATACGCCAGGGCGCCACCTCGGTCACCTGCCTCTATCGCCGCGACAAGGCCAACATGCCGGGCTCGCTGCGCGAAGTGGCCAACGCCGAGGAAGAGGGCGTGACCTTCGAATGGCTGGCCGCCCTGCGCGCCCTGGGCGGCGACGCCGACGCCGTGACCGGCGTGCGCGCCATCCGCATGCGCCTGGGCGCCCCGGACGCCTCGGGCCGCCAGACCCCGGAAGAGATCGACGGCGGCGACTTCGACCGTCCGGCCCAACTGGTGGTCAAGGCCCTGGGCTTCGAGCCCGAGAACCTGCCCGAGACCTGGTCGGCCCCCGACCTGAAGACCACGCGCTGGGGCACGGTGAAAGCCGACGTCCGCCACCAGATGACCAATCTGGACGGGGTGTTCGCGGCCGGCGACATCGTGCGCGGCGCCTCCCTGGTGGTGTGGGCGATCAAGGACGGCCGCGACGCCGCCGACGCCATGCACCGCTACCTGATGACCAAGACCGGCGCCTCGGCGCTGATCGCGGCGGAGTAAGATCATGTCCGAGCACGACCTCTATCTGAAGAACCGCCAGCGCCTGATCGACGGCCACGCCTACGATCCCTCGACCGAGCGCGACGCGTGCGGCGTGGGTCTGGTCTGCGCCATCGACGGCCAGCCGCGCCGCGAGGTCGTCGAGCTGGCGATCAAGGCCCTGAAGGCCCTGTGGCACCGCGGCGCGGTCGACGCCGACGGCAAGACCGGCGACGGCGCCGGCGTGCTGGTCAGCGTTCCGCAGGACTTCTTCATCGACCAGGTGCGCCGCACCGGCCACGCCCTGCGCCAGGGTCCGATCGCGGTCGGCCAGATCTTCCTGCCGCGCACCGACCTGGGCGCCCAGGAAGCCTGCCGCACGATCGTCGAGGCCGAGGCCCTGCGTTTCGGCTTCTACATCTATGGCTGGCGCCAGGTGCCGGTCGACACCTCGGTGATCGGCGAGAAGGCCAACGCCACCCGTCCCGAGATCGAGCAGATCATGCTGGCCGCTCCGGCCGGCCTGGAAGGCGAGGCCCTGGAGCGCGCCCTCTTCCTGTGCCGCAAGCGCATCGAAAAGCGCGTCCACGCCCAGAACCTGTCGGGCTTCTACATCTGCTCGTTCTCGGCCAAGTCCCTGATCTACAAGGGCATGTTCCTGGCCGAGCACATCGACGAGTTCTATCCGGACCTCAAGGACGAGCGCTTCAGCGCCGCGGTGGCGATCTTCCACCAGCGCTATTCGACCAACACCTTCCCCGAATGGCGCCTGGCCCAGCCGTTCCGGATGCTGGCCCACAATGGTGAGATCAACACCATCAAGGGCAACATCAACTGGATGAAGTCCCACGAGATCAAGATGGCGGCCGACGCCTTCGGCGAGTTCGGGGACGACGTGAAGCCGGTGATCCAGCCGGGCGGGTCCGACAGCGCCAACCTGGACAACACCTTCGAGGTGCTGGTCCGGGCCGGCCGCGACGCGCCGATGGCCAAGACCCTGCTGGTGCCGGAAGCCAACAGCGATCACATGAAGGCCTCGCACAAGGCCCTCTACAGCTACTGCAACGCGGTGATGGAGCCGTGGGACGGCCCGGCCGCCCTGTGCGCCACCGACGGCCGCTGGGTCGTGGCCGGCAAGGACCGCTCGGGCCTGCGCCCGCTGCGCGTGGCCTATACCGACGACGGCCTGGTGATCATGGGTTCGGAAGCCGGCATGTGCGGCGTCGAGGAAAGCCGCATCACCCGCAAGCTGGCGATCTCGCCGGGCCGGATGATCGCCATCGACCTGGTGGGCGGCAAGCTCTACGGCGAAGACGACATCATCGACGAACTGGCCGGCCGCCACCCCTATACAGGAGGGCAAGGAAGCCGTCGGCTCGATGGGCGACGACGCGCCCCTGGCCGTGCTGTCGGAGAAGTACCGTCCGCTCAGCCACTTCTTCCGCCAGAACTTCAGCCAGGTGACCAACCCGCCGATCGACCCCCTGCGGGAGACCGGCGTGATGAGCCTGAAGACCCGGTTCAAGAACCTGGGCAACATCCTCGCCCAGGACGCGGCCCAGGCCGACGTCTACGTGCTGGAAAGCCCGGTCCTGACCACCGGCATGTACGAGCGCATCCACGGCCTGCTGGGCGAGAAGAGCGTGGTGGTCATCGACTGCACCATGCCGCTGCCGGCCCCGGAAGCCCGTCCCGGCGACGCCCTGCGCGCCAACCTCGACCGCATCCGCGCCGACGCGGAAGACGCGGTGCTGCGCGGCTGCGGGGCCATCGTCCTGACCGACGAAGGCTCGGGCGAGGGGCGCGTGGCCCTGCCGATGATCCTGGCCACCGGCGGCGTCCACGCCCACCTGGTCGCCAAGGGCCTGCGATCGTACGTCTCGATCATCGTCCGCTCGGCCGAGTGCCTGGACACCCACTATTTCGCGGTGCTGGTCGGCGTGGGCGCCACGGCGGTCAACGCCTATCTGGCCCAGGAAAGCTTCCAGGATCGCCTGGAGCGCGGCCTGCTGGGCGACAAGTCGCTGCGCGACGTCTGCATCAACTTCAAGACGGCCATCRAGGGCGGTCTGCTGAAGATCATCTCCAAGATGGGCATCAGCGTCATCTCCTCGTACCGCGGCGGCTACAACTTCGAAGCCGTCGGCCTGTCGCGCGCCCTGGCCGCCGAGTTCTTCCCCGGCATGCCCTCGCGAATCTCGGGCATCGGCCTGGCCGGGCTGGAGTCCAAGGCGGTCGAGCTGCATCGCAAGGCCTGGGGCGAGACCGCCGTGACCTTGCCGGTCGGCGGCCTCTACAAGCTGCGCCGCTCGGGCGAGGTCCACGCCTTTGAGGCGCGGCTGATCCACACCCTGCAGAGCGCCTGCGACACCGGCGACTTCGAGCTCTATCGCCGCTGGTCCAACGGCCTGCGCACCCAGAAGCCGGTGCAGCTGCGCGACCTGCTGGACTGGCGCTCGGACCGCAACCCGATCTCGACCGACGACGTCGAGAGCGTCAACGAGATCCGCAAGCGCTTCGTCACGCCGGGCATGAGCCTGGGCGCCCTGGGCCCCGAGGCCCACGGCGTGCTGAACATCGCCATGAACCGGATCGGCGCCAAGTCGGTGTCGGGCGAGGGCGGCGAGGACTCCGCGCGCTACAAGCCCCTGCCGAACGGCGACAACCCCAACAGCGCCATCAAGCAGGTGGCCTCGGGCCGGTTCGGCGTCACCGCGGAATATCTGAACCAGTGCCGCGAGATCGAGATCAAGGTCGCCCAGGGCGCCAAGCCCGGCGAGGGCGGGCAACTTCCTGGCTTCAAGGTCACGGAGATGATCGCCCGTCTGCGCCACGCCACCCCCGGCGTGATGCTGATCAGCCCGCCGCCGCACCACGACATCTATTCGATCGAGGACCTGGCCCAGCTCATCTACGACCTGAAGCAGATCAACCCGATCGCCCGCGTCACGGTGAAGCTGGTGGCCGCCACCGGCATCGGCGCGATCGCGGCCGGGGTCGCCAAGGCCAAGGCCGACGTCATCCTGGTGGCCGGCAATGTCGGCGGCACCGGCGCCTCCTCGCAGACCTCGGTGAAGTACGCCGGCGGTCCGTGGGAGATGGGCCTGTCGGAAGCCAACCAGGTGCTGACCCTGAACAACCTGCGCCACTCGGTGGTGCTGCGCACGGACGGCGGCATCCGCACCGGCCGCGACGTGGTGATCGCCGCCATGCTGGGCGCCGAGGAGTTCGGCATCGGCACCGCCTCGCTGGTGGCCATGGGCTGCATCATGGTGCGCCAGTGCCACTCCAACACCTGTCCCGTGGGCGTCTGCACCCAGGATGAGAGCCTGCGCGCCAAGTTCACCGGCACGCCGGAAAAGGTCATCAACCTGTTCAGCTTCATCGCTGAAGAGGTCCGCGAGATCCTGGCCGGTCTGGGCTTCAAGAGCCTGCYGGAGATCGTCGGCCGCACCGACCTGCTGGCCCAGGTCAGCCGGGGCGGCGAGCACCTCGACGACCTTGACCTGAACCCGCTGCTGGTCCGCGCCGACCCCGGCCAGAACAAGCCCTATTCCACCGTCGAGGGCGGCCGTAACCCGGTGCCCGACACCCTGGACGCCCAGATCGTCCGCGACGCCGCGCCCCTGCTGGAACGCGGCGAGAAGATGCAGCTGACCTATACGGTCCGCAGCACCGCCCGCTCGATCGGCTCGCGCACCTCCAGCCACATCGTGCGCAAGTTCGGCATGAAGGGCCTGCCCGCCGGCCACCTGACCGTCCAGCTCAAGGGCTCGGCCGGCCAGAGCCTGGGGGCCTTCGCGGTCCAGGGCCTGCGGATCGAGCTGACCGGCGAGGCCAACGACTATGTCGGCAAGGGCCTGTCGGGCGCGACGATCGTCATCAAGCCGGCCCGCGGCCTGGCGGCGCCCGAGACCAACACCCTGATCGGCAACACCGTGCTGTTCGGAGCCACGGCCGGGCGGCTGTTCGCGGCCGGCCAGGCCGGCGAGCGCTTCGCGGTCCGCAACTCGGGCGCCACCACGGTGGTCGAGGGCTGCGGCGCCAACGGCTGCGAATACATGACCGGCGGCCAGGTGGTGATCCTGGGTCCGACGGGCGGCAACTTCGGGGCCGGCATGACCGGCGGCATGGCCTTCGTCCTGGACCAGCACGGCCGGTTCGAGAACCTGGTCAACCCGGACAGCATCCTGGTCCAGCGCCTGGCCTCCCCCTATTGGGAAGGCGTGCTGCGCTCGCTGCTGGCCGAACACGCCCGCGAGACCGACTCGGCCTTCGCCGAAAGCCTGATCCGCGACTGGGACCGCGTGCGGGACCTGTTCTGGCAGGTCTGCCCGAAGGAGATGGTCTCGCGGCTTCMGCAACCGCTGGCGGCGGAAGAGGCGGTCCACGAGCGGGCTTAGGGGCTCACTTGCCCCCACCTGACGGCTTCGCCGTCTGTCCGCCCCCATAGGGGGCGGAGGACGCAAACGCGGCGCGCCTCTTCCCCCTGTGGGGGAAGACGGCCGCGAAGCGGCCCGTAGGGGGCAAGTGTTCGCCGCTACTTCGCCGGCTGCACGCCCACATACCGCGCCCGGGGCCTGATCAGTTTCCCCGTCTGCAACTGCTCGATCGCATGGGCGTGCCACCCCGCCATCCGCCCGACGGCGAACAGGCTGAACGGTGCGTCGGCCGGCAGGGCCAACGTCCGGGCCATGGCCACGAGGGCGAAATCGATATTCGGCGGCAGGCCAGTGGCGGACTCCGTTTCGGCGCGCAGCTCGGCCAGGACCGGCGGSATCTTGAAGGCGTCCAGCAGCGCCGTCGCGCGCGGGTCGCCGTCCGGATAGAGCGGGTGGCCAAAGCCCGGCATGGCCGAGCCCTGGGC
>NZ_JBFTZS010000451.1:0-5994 GCF_056406675.1 Caulobacter sp. P1_B12_2
ACCCTGATCACCGGGGCTCAGTATTGGGAAGCGGCGCGCAAGGCCCTGGTTTAGGGACTGCCCTTTCCCCCTTCGCCCTTTCACCGTCATGATAAGTCGGGAAGGGCGGGTTAGCCCTACTCCGCCGCCAGCAGCAACGGCGGCCCCTCGTCGTCCTCGATCGCGTCGGGATCGGTCGGGCCGTGCAGAAGCCATTCGGTATCGGGCGCGGTGTGACCCGCTCGGGTCCGCTCCGCCCGCATCATCAGGGCCAGCCACCCGGCCCCTGCCGTCAGAAACACCATGATCGCCTCCGAAGCGCTCCGTCGTTATTGAGAATGACTATCAATAACGACGGAGGCAAGGCGTCTTTGCGGGTTTGGGTCTTTAGGCCGCTTCAGCCGCGGCGGCCTTGCGCTTGGCGGCGGCGAGCACGCCGCGCTTCTTGGTCGCCGCTTCCAGCGCGACCTGACGGCGCTGGGAGGCTTCGAGCTCCAGCACGGGCAGGACCTCGGCCGCGCCCAGGCGTTGAGCCGGGGTGCCCACGACGTCCAGGCGTCGGGCATTGCTCAGGAGCGTGGCCAGCTCCTGGTCGCTCAGCAGAGGAATCCGCTCGATCAGGGTCATGTGACGGTCCTTGAAGATCAAAACGCCCGCAGTAGCGCGAGAGAATTTGTTTAACGTTCAAGGCGGCGCTTAGGGTCCAGAACTATTCGCGATTCAAGTCGATTCACGATTCCACTTGCCGGACGGCATTATAGGGCTCATGGTGGATTATCGAAATTCGCTGACGTTCGGCCTGCTTTTCCATGCTCTCTTCACGAGAGCGCCGGACGCGCCCACCGACCCCCAACGAAATTTGATCGCCGTGCGGAACGACTCCGCCGACGAATATTGACTACAAGGACTACCACTATGGCTACCGGCACCGTGAAATGGTTCAACGGCACCAAGGGCTTCGGCTTCATCCAACCTGACGACGGCGGCGCTGACGTCTTCGTGCACATTTCGGCCGTTGAACGCGCCGGTCTGCGTGGTCTGGACGAAGGTCAGAAGATCACCTACGAACTCGAGCGCGACAACCGCTCGGGCAAGATGTCGGCGGGCCAACTGCAGGCTTAATCGCCTCACGCTCACGAGATTTGGAATGGGTCGGCGCCTCGCGCCGGCCCATTTTTCTTGCGCGGTGTCCCAGGCCGTAACAGGGTCCCCCGGTTTCGGCAGCGAGCCCACAGCCCCATGCGCCCAGCCCGCCTTTTCCTGCTCGTCCTGGCCGCCCTGAGCCTCAGCGCCTGCGGGTCTCTGTCGCGCGACGCCTATACCGCCAAGGATCTGGCCGGACCGCCGCCCAAGGGCCTGGCCGGGCTGCGCTTCAACGCCAGCGACAGCGACGCCGCCATCCRCTTCGCCGAGCCGGCCCGCAAGCGCGCGTCGGTCCAACGCACCTTCGACGTCCTGGCCCTGTCCGGCGGCGGCTCGAACGGGGCCTACGGCGCCGGCGTGCTGGCCGGTTGGACCAAACGCGGCGAGCGTCCGGAATTCGATATCGTCACCGGGGTCTCAACCGGCGCCCTGACCGCCCCCTTCGCCTTCCTCGGCCCCACCTGGGACGACCGCCTGAAACAGGCCTACACCGGCAAGGAAGCGGGCAAGATCCTGCGGCCGCGCGGCCTGGGCCTGCTGTTCCACACCAGTTTCTACAGCTCGAGCGGCTTGCGGGCCGTGGTCGACGCCAACGTCACCGATGACCTGCTGCAGGCCATCGCCGCCGAGCACCGGCGCGGCCGCCGCCTGCTGATCGCCACGACCAACCTGGACACCGAGGAGACGGTGATCTGGGACATGGGCGCCATCGCCAGCCGGAACGACCCGGCCTCGCGCCAGCTGTTCAAGGACGTGCTGGTGGCCTCGGCCAGCATCCCCGGCGTCTTCCCGCCCGCCCTGATCGAGATCGAGGGCCAGGGCCGCCGCTTTTCGGAGATGCATGTGGACGGCGGCGTCACCATCCCGTTCTTCGTGGCGCCGGAGTCGCTGCTGCTGTGGACCGCGGCCAAGGGCCAGGCCCGCCCCGGCCGGTTGTACGTGATCGTCAACGGCAAGGTCGGCGGCACCTTCGGCTTCACCCGGGGCAAGACCGGGTCGATCGTCGGGCGCTCGTGGGACGCGATGAGCAAGGCCCTGATGCGCACCCACCTGGCGGCCAGCAGCGGCTTTGCCCGGCGCAACGGCGGACAGCTGTTCTACGCGGCCATTCCCGACAGCACCGAGCTGGACACATCGGGCCTGGATTTCGCTGACGACAATCGCGAGGCCCTGTTCCGCATGGGCTACGAGCGGGCGGAGGCCGGCTGGGCCTGGAGCCTGACCGACGCCTCCGAAGAGGTCCCGCCCGCCCAGCCCGCCGTACCCGCGCCGCCGATGATCGGGGGGCAGTGAGCTTCCCTTTCAACCGTCATTCCCGCCCTTGTGGCGGGAACCCGGGAATGACGAACGAGAGGGGAGGAATGAGCGGCGTTTGACAGAATGATGGTTGAAGAAAGCAGGGTTGCGCCAGACCGACTCCCTCTCTAAACGGGCGGCTTAACCTGCAAGATGGTCGGCAGCGGGCGCGCGGATGTGCGCGACCGTGTCTCTGCGCGCGAGTTTTCCCATGCCTAAAAGAACAGACATCTCCTCGATCCTGATCATCGGCGCCGGCCCGATCGTCATCGGCCAGGCGTGCGAGTTCGACTATTCGGGCGTCCAGGCGTGCAAGGCGCTGCGCGCCGAGGGCTACCGGATCATCCTGGTCAATTCCAACCCCGCCACGATCATGACCGATCCGGACGTGGCCGACGCGACCTATATCGAGCCGATCACGCCCGAGATGGTCGAGAAGATCATTGCCAAGGAACGTCCCGACGCCCTGCTGCCGACCATGGGCGGCCAGACGGCGCTGAACACCGCCCTGGCCCTGGAAGCCAGCGGCGCCCTGGCCAAGTACGGCGTCGAGATGATCGGCGCCAAGGCCGAGGTGATCGACAAGGCCGAGGACCGCCAGAAGTTCCGCGACGCCATGGACAAGCTGGGTCTCGAGAGCCCCAAGTCCAAGGCCGCCCACAACATGGACGAGGCCCGCGAAGGCCTGGCCTTCGTCGGCCTGCCCGCCATCATCCGCCCGTCCTTCACCCTGGCCGGCACCGGCGGCGGCATCGCCTATAACCTCGAGGAGTTCGAGGAGATCGTCGAACGCGGCCTGGACCTCTCGCCCACCACCGAGGTGCTGATCGAAGAGAGCGTCCTGGGCTGGAAGGAATACGAGATGGAAGTGGTCCGCGACACGGCGGACAACTGCATCATCGTCTGCTCGATCGAGAACATCGACCCGATGGGCGTCCACACCGGCGACTCGATCACCGTCGCCCCGGCCCTGACCCTGACGGACAAGGAATACCAGTGGATGCGCGCGGCCTCGATCGCCGTGCTGCGCGAGATCGGCGTCGAGACCGGCGGGTCCAACGTCCAGTTCGCGGTCAATCCGGCCGACGGCCGGATGGTCGTGATCGAGATGAACCCGCGCGTGTCGCGTTCGTCGGCCCTGGCCTCGAAGGCCACCGGCTTCCCGATCGCCAAGGTCGCCGCCCGCCTGGCCGTCGGCTACACGCTCGATGAGCTGAAGAACGACATCACCGGCGGCGCGACCCCGGCCTCGTTCGAGCCCAGCATCGACTACGTGGTCACCAAGATCCCGCGCTTCGCCTTCGAGAAGTATCCGGGCAGCGAGCCGCTGCTGACCACCGCCATGAAGTCGGTCGGCGAGGTGATGGCCATCGGCCGCACCTTCAAGGAAAGCGTCCAGAAGGCCCTGCGCGGCCTGGAAACCGGCCTCAACGGCTTCGACGAGATCGAGATCGCCGGCGCCGACGATCCCGACACCGGCCGCGCCGCCGTGGTCCGCGCCCTGGGCACGCCCACCCCCGACCGCATCCGCGTCATCGCCCAGGCCTTCCGCCACGGGCTCTCCGTGGAAGAGGTCAACGCCGCCTGCTCCTACGAGCCCTGGTTCCTGCGCCAGATCGCCGAACTGGTCCGCCAGGAGGGCTGGGTCCGGGCCGGCGGCCTGCCGACCGACGCCGCCGCTTTCCGCGCCCTGAAGGCCCAGGGCTTCTCGGACGCCCGCCTGGCCAAGCTGGTCGGCTCCGACGAGAAGACCGTGCGCCAGCAGCGCCAGGCCCTGAACGTGCGCCCCGTCTTCAAGCGCATCGACAGCTGCGCCGGCGAGTTCGCGGCCACCACCCCCTACATGTACTCGACCTACGAGACCGGCGCGCTGGGCCAGGTTCCCGAGTGCGAAAGCCTGCCGACCAACCGCAAGAAGGCGGTGATCCTGGGCGGCGGTCCCAACCGGATCGGCCAGGGCATCGAGTTCGACTACTGCTGCTGCCACGCCGCCTTCGCGCTGGACCAGATCGGCATCGAGTCGATCATGGTCAACTGCAACCCCGAGACCGTCTCGACCGACTACGACACCTCCGACCGCCTGTACTTCGAGCCCCTGACGGCCGAGGACGTGCTGGAGCTGCTGGACGTCGAGAAGTCCAACGGCACGCTGGCCGGCGTCATCGTCCAGTTCGGCGGCCAGACGCCGCTGAAGCTGGCCCAGGCGCTGCAGGACGCGGGCATCCCGATCCTGGGCACCAGCCCCGACGCCATCGACCTGGCGGAGGACCGCGAGCGCTTCCAGCAGCTGCTGAACGGCCTGGACATCGCCCAGCCCGAGAACGCCATCGCCCGCACCTGGGACGAGGCCCGCGCCAAGGGCGACGAGATCGGCTTCCCGTTCGTGATGCGTCCGTCCTACGTGCTGGGCGGCCGGGGCATGGAGATCATCCGCGACCACGAGCACCTGGAACGCTACATCGCCAACACCGGCGAGATCTCGTTCGAGCATCCGATCCTGCTGGACCACTATCTGAGCCGCGCCACCGAGGTGGACGTCGACGCCCTGTGCGACGGGACCGACGTGTTCGTGGCCGGCGTGCTGGAGCACATCGAGGAAGCTGGCGTCCACTCGGGCGACTCGGCCTGCTCGATGCCGCCCTTCTCGCTCAGCGCCGAGACCGTGGCCGAGCTGAAGCGCCAGACCGTCAAGATGGCCCTGGCCCTGAACGTGCGCGGCCTGATGAACGTGCAGTTCGCGATCGAAGAGCCGCACTCGGCGGAACCCCGAATCTACGTGCTTGAGGTCAACCCGCGCGCCTCGCGCACCGTGCCCTTCGTGGCCAAGACGATCGGCCAGCCGGTGGCCGCCATCGCCGCCAAGATCATGGCCGGCGAGACCCTGGCCAGCTTCGGCCTGACCGACAAGCCGTACGACCACATCGCCGTGAAAGAAGCCGTCTTCCCGTTCGCCCGCTTCGCCGGGGTCGACACCATCCTCGGCCCGGAAATGCGCTCCACCGGCGAGGTCATGGGCCTGGACTGGATCCGCGAAGGCGAGGACAGCCTGGCCCCGGCCTTCGCCCGCGCCTTCGCCAAGAGCCAGCTGGGCGGCGGGGTCACCCTGCCGACCGCCGGCACGGCCTTCGTCTCGGTCAAGGAAAGCGACCGCCCGTGGATCGTCGAGCCGGTGAAGCTGCTGCAGGCGGCGGGCTTCAAGGTGCTGTCGACGGTCGGCACCCGCGGCTATCTGGCCGAGCAGGGGATCGAGGTCGAGCTGGTCAAGAAGGTGCTGGAAGGCCGTCCGCACATCGTCGACGTGATGAAGAACAGCGGCGTGCAGCTGGTGTTCAACACCACCGAAGGCAAGCAGGCGCTGGAGGACAGCTTCGAGATCCGCCGCACGGCCCTGATGATGAAGGTGCCCTACTACACCACGAGCGCCGGCGCCCTGGCGGCGGCCCAGGCCATCTCCTCGGCCCCGGCCGAGACGCTCGAAGTGCGCCCGCTGCAAAGCTACCAGTAACGGCCCTCCCTTCTCCCCTTGCGGGAGAAGGTGTCGGCGCAGCCGACGGATGAGGGGTCGAAAGACAGGAC
>NZ_JBFTZS010000452.1:0-3629 GCF_056406675.1 Caulobacter sp. P1_B12_2
CCTCCCCCGCATCGGGGGGGTGGTGGCGCGTCGCGCAGCGGCGCGACGGAGGGGGCGTCCTCGGCCCTGGAAACCAAACCTCAAGCCTTCTTGGTTAAAACACGGGCATGACCCGTCCTTCGCCCGTCGCCCGCCGCGCCTTCCTGACCGCCTCGCTGGCCCTGCTGGCGACGCCGGCCTTGGCGCGTTCGGCCAAGAAGGAGAAGAAGGGCGGCAAGGAAGGCGAGGGCGAGGAAGCGCCGGATCCGGTGATCACGCTGCAGTCCATGGCGCTGCCGATCATCGCGGGCGGCAAGCTGATCAACTACGTCTTCGTCCAGATGAGCATCACCCTGAAGCCGGGCGTGCTGACCGCGATCTTCGAGGGCAAGGAGCCGCAGCTGCGCGACGCCATCGTCCGCGAGGCCCACGCCAAGCCGTTCGTGCGCCCCGACAGCTACGTCGCCTTGGACGAGGCCCGCCTGAAAGCGTCGGTCCTGCGCGAGGCTAGCGGCCTGATCGGGCCGGGCAAGGTGGCGATGGTGACGGTCATCAAGCAGACGCCGCGCAACTTCGTCGCCCCGCCGGCCAAACCCGGGACGCAGGCCAAGGCGGCCCCCCGCGTCCAGCCGCCCGGCGACGCCAATATCGTTCCCTGAGGCTCGATCGGGCTCCCGCGACCGCCAGCCGGTCGCGCGCCTAACTGAACGCCGTTCCTGCAATCGGTTGACACCCGCCGGTCATTTGGCACTGTCCTGCCCTTGGCGTCTTCACGACGCCATCAGGGAGCATCGAGGGGGAATGAGGCCATAGGCCCGCCCGTCGCGTGCGGCCGGGGGCGGTCTCTTCGATCGTAGTCCTGTCGAGCGACGACCCTCTCGTGATTGAAACGCGAAAGAGGGCGACTTACCGATGAGTTCTTGGCTTTATGTGGCCATAGGGGCCGGGCTGCTGGCGGTCCTGTACGGCGCCGTGCAGTCGGCGGCCTTGATGCGGGCTTCGCCCGGCAACGCGAAGATGCAGGAGATCGCCGCGGCGATCCAGGAAGGGGCCCAGGCCTATCTGAACCGCCAATATACGACGATCGCCATCGTCGGCGTGGTGGTCATCGCCCTGCTGGCGTTCTTCTTCAAATCCTGGGAACAGCCGGTCGGCTTCGCCCTGGGCGCGATCCTGTCGGGCGCGGCCGGCTTCGCGGGCATGCTGATCTCGGTGCGCGCCAATGTCCGCACCGCCCAGGCCTCGTCCGAGAGCCTGGCGGCCGGTCTGAAGATGGCCTTCACCTCCGGCGCCGTGACCGGCATGCTGGTGGCGGGCTTCGCCCTGATCGGCGTGGCCGGCTATTTCGCCATCCTGCTGCAGACGGGTCACGCCGGCACCGACCGCGTCGTGGTCGACTCGCTGGTCTCGCTGGGCTTCGGCGCCAGCCTGATCTCGATCTTCGCCCGCCTGGGCGGGGGCATCTTCACCAAGGGCGCCGACGTCGGCGGCGATCTGGTGGGCAAGGTCGAGGCCGGCATTCCGGAAGATGACCCGCGCAACGCCGCGACCATCGCCGACAACGTGGGCGACAACGTCGGCGACTGCGCCGGCATGGCCGCCGACCTGTTCGAGACCTATGCGGTGACCACGGTCGCCACCATGGTCCTGGCGGCGATCTTCTTCCGCGGCGCCGGCGTCGAGGTTGTCTCGTCGATGATGCTGCTGCCGCTGGCCATCTGCGCGGTCTGCATCGTCACCTCGATCATCGGCTCGTTCGCCGTGCGTCTGGGCAAGAAGCAGAACATCATGGGCGCCCTCTATCAGGGCCTGATCGTCACGGGCGCGCTGTCGATCCCGGCGGTCGGTTGGGTGATCTTCCAGCTGGTGCCCGAGGCCGTCACGGTCGGCGCCAAGACCTTCGGCGCGGCGGACCTGTTCCACTGCGGCCTGGTCGGCCTGGCCGTCACCGCCGCCATCGTGGTGATCACCGAATACTACACCGGCACCAACTTCCGCCCGGTGAAGTCGGTGGCCCAGGCCAGCGTTTCGGGTCACGGCACCAACGTGATCCAGGGCCTGGCCATGTCGCTGGAATCCACGGCCCTGCCGGCCCTGACCATCATCGTCGGCATCCTGGTGACCTATAACCTGGCGGGCCTGTTCGGCATCGCCATCGCCACCACCACCATGCTGTCCCTGGCCGGCTTCATCGTCGCCCTGGACGCCTTCGGCCCCGTCACCGACAACGCCGGCGGCATCGCGGAAATGGCCGGCCTGCCGCCGGAAGTCCGCGTCACCACCGACGCCCTGGACGCCGTGGGCAACACCACCAAGGCCGTCACCAAGGGCTACGCCATCGGTTCGGCCGGCCTGGGCGCCCTGGTGCTGTTCGCCGCCTACACCGAAGACCTGAAGTTCTTCTCGGCCCACGCCGAGGCGGGCAGCTTCTTCGACGGCATGGGTCCGGTGACCTTCGACCTGTCCAACCCCTATGTCGTGGTCGGCCTGCTGTTCGGGGGGCTGCTGCCCTTCCTGTTCGGCGGCATGTCGATGACCGCCGTGGGGCGGGCCGCCGAGGCCGTCGTGGCCGAGGTGCGCCGCCAGTTCCGCGAGAACCCGGGCATCATGACCTACGAGACCAAGCCGGAATACGGCAAGGCCGTGGACATCCTGACCAAGGCGGCGATTCGCGAGATGATCGTGCCGTCGCTGCTGCCGGTGGTCTCGCCGGTGGTGCTGTTCTTCGTGATCAAGGCCATCGCCGGCAAGGTCGATGCGTTCGCGTCGCTCGGCGCCATGCTGATGGGCGTGATCGTCACCGGCCTGTTCGTCGCCATCTCGATGACCAGCGGCGGCGGCGCCTGGGACAACGCCAAGAAGGTGATCGAGGAAGGCTTCACCGACAAGGACGGCGTGCTGCACTCCAAGGGCGGCGACACCCACAAGGCGGCCGTGACGGGCGACACCGTCGGCGATCCCTACAAGGACACCTCGGGTCCCGCCGTGAACCCGATGATCAAGATCACCAACATCGTGGCCCTGCTGCTGCTGGCGGTCCTGGCCCACGGCGTCTGATCAAAGCCGTGCGTCCTTCGAGGCTTCGCTTCGCTACGCGCCTCAGGATGAGGAAAGCAGCAAAATGCTCCTCATCCTGAGGCGCCCGCGAATGCGGGCCTCGAAGGACGCAGGGCGCTAGACGAAGCCAGACATGACGACGCCCCGGAGGTTTCCCTCCGGGGCGTTTTCATTTTGGGTCAGACGGCGCGCTTAGCTGCGGCGACCGTCGTGACGGTCATCGTGGCGGCCGTCGTGGCGGTCGCGGCGATCGTCACGGTCGTGACGCTCGGCCTGGATCTGGCGGCTCAGGCGATCGAAGCGGGCGTCCAGGTCGGCGCGTTCGCGCATCGACAGGCCGTTCGACCGGCGATAGCTGGCTTCCAGGCGGCTGATCGAGCGGAACTCGCCGCGCAGGCGGGTGGCTTCCGAGCGGCTCAGGGCGCCGTTGCGAACGCCTTGGTTGATGCGTTGTTCGAGGTTGGCCTGACGCTGGTTGACCGACTGCCACGGGGCGGCTTGGGCGGCCAGGGGAGCGGCGGCGACGGTGGCCAGGGCGGCCAGGGCGAGAAGAGTGCGCTTCATGATGTGTTCTCCGACGATAATCTGTCGGG
>NZ_JBFTZS010000453.1:0-3609 GCF_056406675.1 Caulobacter sp. P1_B12_2
GTAGTAGTACTCGCCGCGCTTCATCACCTTGGGGCCTTCGGGCGAGAAGCCCTCGACGTCCCAGTCGTCCGGATAGCGCCACGGATTGTAGACGTGCTCGGGCTGGCCAACCGTCGACAGGCCGTCGGGCGCCAGTTGGATGCGGTCTCCGCCCGACAGGAACAGCCAGCGCACGCCCTTCTCGTCGACCACGTGGCCGGGGTCGATGTAGCGGGGCAGCTTCAGGTCGACCGGCTCGCTCCACGGGCCCTCGATCTTGTCGGCCCAGATCACGTAGCTGGTGTTGTTGTCGGGGAACTTGGCCGGCAGGTAGATGTAGTAGCGGCCCTTGTGCTTGCAGAGCTCGGGCGCCCAGATCGAGCCGACGTTCTTCTTCAGGGTCGGGCCCACCGGCGCCCAGTTCACCAGGTCCTTGCTGTGCCAGATCAGCAGGCCCGGATAGGCGTCGAACGACGAGTGGGTCATGTAGTAGTCGTCGCCGTCCTTCAGGATCGACGGGTCGGGATGGTCGCCGGCCAGGATGGGGTTGAGGAAGGTCCCGTCGCCGAGGTCGGCCTTGCGCTGGCCCTCGATCCCCTTAGCCCAGGTCGGCCCGGCGTCGGCGGCCGGCGCGCTGGGCAGGGCGCCCATCTGGGCGGCCCCAGCGGCTTGGGCGGAGGCGGCGGGAACGGCGGCCACGGCGGCTCCGGTCAGCAGGGAGCCCAGGGCTCCGCGACGGTTGATATCCACCATGAAAAACTCCTCCCGACCCACGTGTCGCACGCTTGTTGTCGGCCACTTAGCGGTAAGGCGACAGTCTTGTCCACCGGTGTCATTTTCAGTTTCGGCGGCCTGAAACCGGGCTGAAACTCGCGCCGATAGCGACGTCCGGCAACGGGAAAACCGCACAAGAAAACGCCCGGGAGGCGGAACCTCCCGGGCGTGATCTTGGTCGGCCTGGTGCGAGGAAGGCTTAGCCCACCATCGCCTCCAGTTCCTTGCCGCGCGTTTCGTGGATCAGCTTCTGCACGAGGAAGAACGAGACCACGGCGCTCAGCGCGTAGAAGCCGTAGGTCATCGGCAGGCTCGCGGCGGCCATCGACGGGAAGCTGACCGAGATGGCGAAGTTGGCGATCCACTGGGCGAAGCCGCAGATGGCCAGGGCCGAACCGCGCATCTGGTTGGGGAACATCTCGCCCAGCATGACCCACATCACCGGGCCCCAGCTGAGGTTGAAGAACACCACATAGGCGTTGGCCGCGACCAGGGCGATCAGGCCCGTGTTGCCCGCCAGGTGCAGCGCGCCGTTCACGGTGGTGGCGGTCGAGAAGCACCAGGTCAGCGTGCCCAGGGTGACGGCCATGCCGACCGAGCCGATCAGCAGCAGCGGCTTGCGGCCGATCTTGTCGATCAGGCCGATGGCCAGCAGGCAGGCCAGGATCGACAGGGCGCCCGACAGGATGTTGATCTTCAGGCTGTCGTCCTCGGTGAAGCCCACCGACTGCCACAGCACCGAGCCGTAGTAGAAGACGATGTTGATGCCGACCAGTTGCTGGAACACGGCCAGGATCAGGCCGGCCCACAGGATCGGACGCACCTTCCAGGAGCCCGTGACGTGGTCGAGCACGTCGGAGAGCTTGGGCTGGTGGTCGGCCGACAGCGAGGCGCGGATTTCGGCGACCTTGCCGGCGCCCTGGCCGGCGCCGAACAGGCGCGACAGGATCTTCTCGGCCTCGGCGTCCTTGCCCTTGGCCACCAGGTAGCGCGGGCTTTCCGGGATCGACAGCAGGGCGAGGAAGAAGACGGCGGCGGGGATGGTCTGCATCCAGAACATCCAGCGCCAGGCGGGCAGGCCCAGCCAGAACGGCGCGGTCGAGCTGCCGGCGGTGTGGGCCAGGACGTAGTTGGCCACGAACGCGCCGGTCAGGCCGGTGATGATCATGATCTGCTGCACCGAGGAGAGGCGGCCGCGGATGTTGGCGGGCGTCACTTCCGAGATGTAGACCGGGCACAGGACGCTGGCCGCGCCAACGCCCAGGCCGCCGATCAGGCGGAACAGGATGAACACCCAGGAGGTGTGGGCCGCGCCCGAGCCGACGGCGCTGACCAGGAACAGCAGGGCGGCGATGATCATCACCGTACGACGGCCCCACACGTCGGCCAGGCGGCCCGCGGCGAAAGCGCCAAAAGCGCAGCCGAGCAGGATGGCGCCGACGTTCAGGCCGGTGCCCAGCTTGCTGAGGCTGAAGGCCTTCTCCAGGCCTTCCTGCGTGCCGTTGATGACGCCGCTGTCGTAGCCGAACATGAAGCCGCCGATGGTGGCGACGGCCACGATGGCGGCGATGAAGGCGATGTTGACCTTGGCGCCGTCGGCGCTCATCCCCGGACTCGGTCCGGCGTTAGCTACAGATGCCACTGTATCTTCCCCATGAGGCCCGAAGGCCGCGTTTGATCCCTAACGAGCCCCTCAAGCGAGGCCTTGGTTGGCGTGACCTTAGTGTTACCGGTATCAGCACGCAAGCGGCGGTTCGGAGCCTCCGCCCGCCGCCCCGATCGGCCCACGCCAGGGGATAGTGTCAACGCTGTCATCGGCCTGCAACCGTCGTGCGCGCGCTCTTGGCGAAAACATTGCCGAAAAGACATTTGCTTCGATCCGCGAGTTGGCCTCTTTCGCGCCTCTAAGTCGTGGGCAAGCTAGACCTTGCCGCACAAGTATCCGTCGGGGGACGTTCCTTGCGTTTTAAAGTTTTGCTGCTCGCCGCCACGGCGGTTCTTTCGCCGAACGTGGTCCTCGCCCAGGCCGCGCCGACACCGGCTCCGGCGACGCGGCCCGCCCCCACGCAGGCCAAGCCGGCCGACGCCCCGACGGCCGTCGAGGGCGTGACGGTGACCAGCGACTCCACGGCCATGCGCACCTCGATCGACCGCCGCAGCTACAGCGTGGCCAATGACCTGTCGGCCAAGACCGGCTCGATCAGCGACGCGCTGCGCAACATCCCCTCGGTCGAGGTCGACGTGCAGGGCAATGTCAGCCTGCGCGGCGATCCCAACGTCACGATCATGATCGACGGCAAGCCTTCCAGCATGTTCAACGGCGACGGCAAGGCCGACGCCCTGCAGCAGATGCCGGCCGACCAGATCGACCGCGTCGAGGTGATGACCAACCCCTCGGCCGCCTATCGTCCCGACGGCACGGCCGGGATCATCAACCTGATCACCAAGAAGACCCACAAGCCCGGCGCGACGGGCTCGTTCAAGCTGAACGTCAGCCCGAACAACCGCTACAACACCGGCCTCTCGGGCAACCTGGTCAAGGGCAAGCTGACGCTGTCGGGCGAGGCCGGCTATCGCTACGACCGTCAGAAGTTCTCGTCGATCGACGAGCGCGAGACCACGCCCCTGGTCATCGCGCCGACCCACAGCCTGCAGGACGGGGCGTTCGTGAACGACGGCAGCTCGGTGAACCTGCGCGGCGGCCTCGACTACAACCTGACCCCCAAGGACCGGCTCAGCGGCGAGGTCCGCTTTCGCGGCATGGACTACGACGCCGACGGTGTGGAGAGCTTCACCGCCCTGATCGCTTCGTCCACCGTGCCGGTCTATACGCGCTCGTCGAGCGCCGGCATGAAG
>NZ_JBFTZS010000454.1:0-3600 GCF_056406675.1 Caulobacter sp. P1_B12_2
GTCTTGATCCTGCCGTCGCACAGGCCTAGGTCGGATGGTCCCGAGGCGGAACATCCCGCGCCGGGCCGGATTTTCCTGACATGACCCCTTCTTCTTTAGTCGCCGGGATACGGCCATGAGCGTGGCCTTCACCAAGGAAGGCGACAGCGAAGCCTTTGCTGCGGACCTGCTGGACCGCCCGATCTCGTCGCATCCCAACTTGGTGACGCCCGAGGGGTTGGCCCAGATCGAGGCGGCCCTCGCCGAGGCTCGCGCCGCCTACAGCGCCGCCCAGGCCGGCGGCGACGTGGCCCAGGACCGCACCGCCATGGCTCGCGCCACCCGCGACCTGCGCTACTGGTCCGCCCGCCGCGCCAGCGCCCAGCTGCGCGAGCGCGATCCGTCCATCGAGGGGCTGCAGTTCGGCGGGACGGTAACCTTCGACCGCGAGGACGGCCGCCGCCAGACCTTCCGCATCGTCGGCGAGGACGAGTCCGACCCGACCCAGGGCTCGGTGTCCTACGTCTCGCCGGTGGCGCGAGCCCTGCTGGGCAAGGGCGTGGGCGACACGGCCATGGTGGCCGGCGGCGAGGTCGAGATTCTGGCGATCGACTGACCGCTAGGGCGCGGGAACCTCGAAGATGTCCATCCGGCCCGGTCCGAGGGCCGGGCAATAGGCCGAATAGAACAGCACGCCGGGCCGCTTTGGATCGATGGACGGTCCGTTGTTGATCGCGTCGGAGCAGTTGATCGGCGCGGCCAGAGCCGTGCGGGGTCCAAAGCGCCCGTCATCGCCGCGCAGGGCGCTGTACAGCATCACGCGCGTCTCGGCTTTCAGGTCGCCCGAGGCGAACACCAGCGTGCGGCCGTCGGCCAGCAGGGTCGCATCGAAGTCGTCCAGCGGGCCGTTGATCTCCGGCCCCAGACCCCGCACGGGGGTGTCGCCCGACAGTTCGCCCTCGAACAGGTCCTGCCGACCCAGGCCGCCGTGGCCGTTGGACGAGAAAATCAATTTGCCGTCGGCGGTGGGGGAGGGCGCCCACTCGTTGCCTGACGTGTTGAAACGCTGACCCAGATTGCGCGGCGTGCCGAAGGCTCCGGTCGTAGGGTCGCGGTCCACGGCGTAGAGGTCGTCGCCGCCCTGGCCGCCTGGACGGTTGGAGAAGAAATAGACCGTGCGGCCGTCAGGCGAGAAGGCCGGGTCGAAGTCGTTGTCGGGTCCGTCGAACGACACCGCCTCGGGCTTGGACCATCCCGCGCCGTCGCGGCAGGTCTGCAGGATCCGCCAGGGCGTCTTCGGTGCGCCGATCGAGCCCCACAGCACGCAGCGACCGTCGGGGCTGAAGGCGGGGCGGACCTCGGTGTCGGGGGTGTCGACGATCCCGGGCAGCAGCGGCGCAGGCGGTTCGGCGGCCAGCAGTCCGGCCAGGGCGATCGCGGCGAAGACGAGCGTCGGCATGCGGAAACGGTCTCCAGGATGCGGATGAGAGCATAGCCGCGATCGTTCATGCGCCAAGCGCAAGGATGTCTTGGTTCTGTCGTCGAGTTGGCTCATCCTTTCTATGCGTTCGGGAATGAATGGCGATTCCTGAGAATGCGTAGGAAGGAGGCCCGTCTTCAGTCCGACCGCGTATCCGCTTCATAGGAGCCTGTCCGGCTCCAGAGGGAGGCCCTGATGCAGGTGCTGTCCCGTCCTCCGTCCGGCATGCCGGCGCTCGTTCTCAATGCCGACTATCGGCCCCTGAGCTATTATCCGCTGTCCCTCTGGCCCTGGCAGGAGGTGATCAAGGCGGTGTTCCTCGAACGTGTCGACGTGGTCTCGACCTATGACCACGTGGTGCATTCACCCTCGTTCGAGATGAAGCTGCCCAGCGTGGTGTCGCTGAAGCAATACGTGCCGCAGGATCGTCCGCCGGCCTTCACCCGGTTCAACCTGTTCCTGCGCGATGGGTTTTCCTGCCAGTACTGCGGTTCGCCCGACGAACTGACTTTCGACCACGTGATCCCCCGCTCGCGCGGCGGCCGGACCACCTGGGAAAACATCGTCACCGCCTGCGCGCCCTGCAATCTGCACAAAGGCGGCCGAACACCGCGTGAGGCGGGCATGCATCCGTTCCACGTCGCACGCCGGCCCAGCAAGCACGAGTTGCAGGACCGCGGCCGCCGGTTCCCGCCGGGCCATCTGCACGCAAGCTGGCTGGACTACCTCTACTGGGACATCGAACTGGAAGCCTAGAACGCGACAACGCCGAGTCGCGGAAATGTCTAGAAAACAAAGCCCTGTGGCTCTGCTTGCATCGACTCACCGCTGGGCGGACCCAAGAGCATGGGGCCGCTCAGTAGGAGGGTTCGATGCTTGCCAGTCCTTCGTTGCTTTCCAGTCCGACGCTTCACGAACATGGACGCGCGCTGAGCGTCAAACGGCGTCTGCGGTGGTTGATGGTCGCCATGACGGCCGCCAATGTCGTCCTATGGTCCGTGGTGTTCGGGCTGTAAGGCGCAACCCGGGCGCCGGCTCACGGGTTCTATTCTCGACGCCTTAGGGCGAAAAATCGGGAGAGACGCCATGATCTTCGGCCACAAAAAAGAAGAAACCGGCCGCCACTTCACGCACGGCACCAGCGCCTCGACGGCAGACATGGCCTGCGAAGGCAAGGTCCGGCCTGAGGACAAGCATTTCGACGCCCCGCACTCCCGCGAGGCCGAAACGCCGCTGGTCGAAGGGGAAAAGCACGATCAGCTGGCCGAGAAGGTCGAGTGCTCGGAAAGCCGTCAGGAAGCTCTGCTGGACGAAGGCCTGGAAGAGAGCTTTCCGGGCAGCGATCCGGTCAGCGTCAAGCGCATCACCTGACGATTCAGGCCTGGCGCGGAAAGCGTCGGGCGGCCCGGTCGGCGAAGCTGGCCGGGCGTTCAGCCTCCGAAGCCTCGCCGGGCGCGGAGAAGACGGCCTGGATCACCGGAGCCAGGCGCCGCGCGCCGCGCCGACGATCCTGGGCGGCGATCTCGGCGAAGGTCGCCGAACCACGCTTGCGGGCGAGGGCGCGGAGATTTTCGATCTGGCTGGCGAATAGGATCACGCCCACGCCGGCGGTGTCGGCCAGCAGGTCGCCGATCGAGGCGCTGCGGTCGGCGGTGAACAGCTGAGCCACCTCGACGCTGGCGCCGAGCAGGACGGCCGCCAGGGCCAGATCGTTGCGGCGCATCCGCGGGAAGGCGAGGAACGAGACGGCGACCAGAGCGCCGAACGCGATGGCGTGAGCCGCCTTGTCGCTCAGCCCGAACACCTGCTCAAGGCCAGGCCAGGGACCCAGCATAAGCACCGCGGCGGTCAGGGCGCCGGCGACCAGAACGGCGCGGGCGGTGGTCACGACATGGTTGGGCGTCAGCATCGGCGTCTCGGCTCGCAGTGGAGCCTGAAACCTAAGGGCGCCTTGGCCTACAAGCCGTGAAGGAACAGGGTCAACGGAAGATGACCAAGGGACCCGCCACCCCCGGCGACCGGGAGTGGCGGATCTGGATC
Source organism: Caulobacter sp. P1_B12_2 (assembly GCF_056406675.1). Taxonomy (NCBI): domain Bacteria; kingdom Pseudomonadati; phylum Pseudomonadota; class Alphaproteobacteria; order Caulobacterales; family Caulobacteraceae; genus Caulobacter; species Caulobacter sp. P1_B12_2. Next base: position 3,500 of record NZ_JBFTZS010000454.1, read on the forward strand.
AGACTATTTTTTCTTCACCGGCTTGGCGGTCTCGGCCGCCTTCGCCGCGGCGGCCTTGGCGTCGTCGTCGGCCTTCTTCCAGACCGCGTACTCCTCCAGGT